>JAAZBQ010000038.1 GCA_012513725.1 Chloroflexota bacterium | reverse complement strand
TCCGAGATCGCCTGATAGTAGGCACGGATGGTGGGAAAGTCGGGCCGGTGGATGTACGGCGGCATGGCGATCACCGCGTCGGCACCAACCTCCAGGGCGTACTCGGCATAACGCACCGCCAGCGGCGTGTTCACCGCGGCACAGTTGGCGACCACGGGAATGCCCGTGCCGCGGCACTCTTCGACGGCGGCGCGCACCATCAGCCGGCGCTCGTCCTCGGAGAGCAGGCGGAACTCGGAGACCATCAGCGGCGTGGCGATCCCGCCCACCCGGCTCTCGATGCAAAAGCGCAGCTCGGCGCGCAGGGCGTCCTCGTCGATCTGGTCGCTGCTGTCGAACGGCGTCATCGGTATGGCAAAGCTGCCGCGCCAGTTCCTGACAGACATGGTATCCCCTCTCCTGTGGCTGCCTGTGGCGATTGCGGCCTCCATTCTGTGTTGCCGGCTGCGGGCCGTCAACAGGGGCGTCGACGTTTGGCTCTGCCCGGGCGAGCAGGTACAATCTCGGTGCCACAACGTCCGTTCCGCGCTGTCTCGGAGCCAGTAATGCCTCGCACTCTCGTCGTGCTCGTGAACCTGGCGCTCATTCTCCTGTGCCTGGGGCTGGGCGCGTCGCCCGCCGGGGCGCAGATGCCGGACGCGTCCCAGCCTCCCGTGGATCCGGCCCTCACCGCCATCCTCTCCGACGCTGCGGCGGCGCTGGGCTGGGAGGAGCGTCCCACCTCCTCTTCCACCGGTGCCGAGGTGGCGCACAGCACTCCCGGCGACCCCTGCGCGTCGCCCGTCTCGGGAAACCACGTCGCCCCGGGCGATACGGTGGTGTACGTCGCCCTCGGCGTGGGCGAGGCACCGGCCGCCCCCGAGGGTTCGCTGACGCATGCTCAGGTGAACCTGCATGGCGTGGTGGCCGACCTCGTCCTCGCTCGCCCCGCGGACGATCCGCCGCCGGAGGGCTGGGGCGATGCGGCCTGGGCGGCGCACCTCACCTGGCCCATGGGGGGCCAAAGGCTCGGGGCGCTGGTGGAGACCAACTGCCCCCTCGGGGTGCGCGTCGAGGAGGAGATCGTGCCGCTGGCCGAGGCCCTCTTTGCGGCCGCCCGGGCCCACGGGTGGCAGGCCGATCCCGATGCGTTGCTGTCGTCTGCCGCCGGATCGACCGTCGCCCCACCCGCGCCGACGGCGGCGCCCGATCTCCTGATCGAATGGCAGCCGCGACACCTGGCTGCCCTCGGCGAGTCCGCCGAACTCCTCATCACGCCGCTCGACGAGGAGGGGCAGCCTTCGCCCAACCAGCCTGTGACCATCACCCGGGTGGAGCCACCCGGGATCAGTGTGGAGGGCGTAACCGGCGAGGCGGGCTCCTTGCGCTGCTCGATCGCTCACGACGTGGCCGACGCCGAGTTCTACCGCTATGCCGTGCGCGCCGGTGACGTCGAGCGCGTCGTCGAGATCCCGGTCGTCGGCGTGCGCTTTATCCTGGAAGGCAATCCCATCAGCGGGGGAGCCTACCGCGGCGTGGCCG
>JAAZBQ010000373.1 GCA_012513725.1 Chloroflexota bacterium | reverse complement strand
CCGCTGGCCATGGGCAACATCCTGGTGATGCTCGGCGACGACGCGCCCCCCGACGACCGCGCAGGGGGCATCGAGATCCTGGCCCGCGTGCCGATCTCCAAGACGGGCCAGAACCGCGCCTGGCTGGCGACGATCGCCTTTGTCCGCGCCCTCCTCACCGAGGACGAGGACCTGGCCCGCCTGGCGCTCGACGAGATCCTCGGCGAGGTGCGGGTGGTCGATGGGCTCGAGGGCATCCAGCCGGATTGGTCGTTCCACCAGCACGGCCCGCAGCTCTACCAGGGCAACTATGGCGCCTCGTTCCTGGAGACCATTGCGCCCTACGCCACCCTCCTGCGCGGCACCTCCCTGGCGATGGCCGACGACAAGGCCGAGATCCTCTGCCGCCTCCTCCTCGAGGGTACCCGCTGGATGACCTGGGGCCCCCTGATGGACTATCACGTCGTGGGGCGGTTCATCACCTGTCCGCAGCGCTCCCGGTTCGAGAGCCGCATGCTCGTGGCGCCCTGCGAGCACCTGGCCGAGGTCTCCCCAGCCCATCGCGAGGCGCTCCTGGGCTTTCGCGACGGGCTCACCGGCCGGCGCGCCCCCGGCGAGATCGGGGTGACGGGCAACCGCCACTACTGGCGCTCGGACATCATGGTCCACCGGCGGGAGGGGTTCTACACCTCGGTGCGGATGAGCAGCGTCCGCACGGTGCGCTCGGAGCAGTGCAACGGTGAGGGGATGCGCAACTATCACCTCGGCGACGGAGTGACGTTCTTCCTGCAGTCGGGCAAGGAGTACGAGTGCATCTGGCCGGTGCTCGACTGGCGCCGGCTGCCGGGGGTCACCTGCCGGCAGAGCGAGGAGCCCCTGCCGGTCCTCTCCACGGGGCGCGACCTCGGTTCCACCGAGTTCGTCGGCGGGGTGTCCGACGGCGTCGACGGCCTGGCCGCCATGGAGTACGCCCTGGATGGCGTCTCCGCGCGCAAGGCCTGGTTCTGCACCGGCGACCGGATGATATGCCTGGGGGCCGGCATCCGCTCGGCCACCGACCCGGTGGCGACGAGCATCGACCAGTGCCTCCTCCGCGGTCCGGTGGCCTACGCCCAGGGCGATGGCGACGACGTGCGGCATCTGGAGGCGGAGGGGCGTGCTGCGGGCGGGCTGGCCTGGGCCCACCACGGCGGGCTCGGCTATCTCCTCCTCGATGCGGCCGGCGCCACGCTGCGCACCGCGGCGCAGACCGGCTCCTGGCACGACGTGAACAGCAACCTGGAGGACACGCCGGTTACCGAGGACGTGTTGAGCCTGTGGATCGACCATGGCACCGCGCCCCAGGGCGCCACGTACGCCTATGCCGTGGGGCTGGGACTGGATGCAGCAGCGACGGCGGCGTGGGCCGGAGCCCCGGGCTTTCGCGTGCTGGCCAACACCGAGGACGTCCAGGCCGTTGCCTCGCAGGAGAACGACCTGGTGCAGGTGGTGTTCCACGGCCCGGATCGCCTGGCCCTCGGGAATGGACTCGAGGTGGGGGTGGATGCGCCCTGCCTCGTGATGCTGCGCCGGAACGCGGACGGTTGGACCGCGCACGTGGCCGAGCCGACCCAGTCGGCCACCCGCCTCACGCTGACCGTCGGCGACTCGATGACGCTCGTCGACCTACCCTCGGAAGGGCAGGCGGGCTCCACCGTGCGCGTAGATATCGGCTGAACGCCGAACCTCCCGGTGGCCGGGCCCGGCCATCGGGAGGTTGTCGATCTCGAACCTATTTCTTTGCGGG
>JAAZBQ010000372.1 GCA_012513725.1 Chloroflexota bacterium | reverse complement strand
TGGAGCGCATCCAGGATCTCAAGCGCCGGGGGGTCACCATCGTCTTTGTCTCCCACAGCCTGGACGCGGTCCGATCGCTGTGTGAGCGCACCGTGTGGCTGGAGGATGGGCTGCTCCGCGACGACGGGGTGACCGATGAGGTGGTCGCTCGCTACCTGAGTCAGGTGTACCAGGAGCGCGAGTCGGCCGACCTGGCGGCCCGCGATGCCGGCGTCGACGCCTTTTCCGCTCCCAGCCAACCGTCGCCCACCGCACCGTCCCCTGTCGCATCGCCGCCCGCCGTCTCGTCGCCCGCCGCGCCGTCCCCCGACGCGCCGGCGCCCGCCGTCTCGGCGCACGCCGTGTCGGCGCACGAGCCCGCGGATGAGGACGACGTGATGGCCGCCCACCGACGGCGCTGGGGCACCGGCGAGGCCCAGATCCTCGACGTGCGCTTTTTCGATGGCGACGGCCGCGACCGCCTGCTCCTCACCACCGGCGAGCCGGCCACCATCGCGATCCGCTATCGCGCCGCCCGGCGCATCGAGGAGCCGATGTTCGGGCTGGCCATCCACCGTTCCGACGGCCTCCACGTGACGGGGCCCAACTCGGTGTTCGCCGGCTATGACCTGCCCGCCATCGAGGGCGAGGGGGAGATGCGCTACCATATCGAAGCCCTGCCGCTTTTGGCGGGCACCTACTATCTGAGCGCTTCGATCTGCGACCACTCGGGGGTCTGCGCGTACGACTTTTCCAGCCTCGAGCACCGCTTCCGGGTGCAGCCCGGCGCCATCGCCGACCGCTACGGAGCCATGTACATTCCCGCCCGCTGGGAGCATCTGCCGGCCCCGGAAACGGGGTCCGCCCCGCAGACGGGGTCCGCCCCGCAGACGGCGACGGAGCCGGGGGCCGATAGCGGATCCACGGGGGCGCCGCGATGACCGCCCGGGTGCGCGAGCTGCTCCAGTACCGGGAACTCGTCGAGAACCTGGTGATCCGCGACCTGAAGGTGCGCTACAAGAACTCCATCCTCGGGTTCCTGTGGTCGCTGGTGAACCCGCTCCTGCTGATGCTGGTGTTCACCGTGGTGTTCACCGTGATGCTGCCGAACGTCGTGATTCCCCGCTTCCCGGTGTTCGTCCTCTGCGCCCTGCTGCCCTGGAATTTCTTCAACACCTCCCTGGTCGGCGCGGTGCACTCGATCACCCAGTCGGGCCACCTGATCAAAAAGGTGTACTTTCCCCGGGAGATCCTGCCGATCTCGGTGGTGTTCTCCAACCTGGCCAACTTTTTGCTGGCCCTGCCCGTCCTCCTGATCCTGGTGCTCGTCCTTGGCGGGCAGTGGACGCCGCTTCTCGTGTGGGTGCCCGTGGTCCTCGCCGTGCAGGTCTGCTTTACCGTGGGCGTGGCCTTTATCCTGGCCACCCTGAACGTGTTCTATCGCGACACCAGCGTGATCCTCGAGGTGATCATGCAGGCCTGGTTCTTTCTCACGCCGGTGTTCTACCCGGTGGACCTCCTACCCGAGTGGAAGGCAGTGCTGGGCCTCATGCTGCCGGTGCGTCGGTTGGTGTACATATTCAACCCGATGGCCTCGATCATCGCCACGTTCCGGTCGATCATCTATGGCTTTACGAACGGCAGCCCGCCGGCGCCGCCGGCCTGGGATTTCTTTACCCGCACCGCGGTGACCTCGGTCCTGGTGCTGGTGGTGGGGTACTGGTTCCTGACCCGCTACAGCCACCGCTTTGGCGAAGAGGTCTGATCGTCGTGGGCTCTGGCCAGGCGCTGGTCTCGGTCGTCATCCCCACCCGGGATGCCGGCCCGCGGTTCGCCGAGACGCTGCGGGCCATCCGCGCCCAGGAGGTGCCGGGGGGCGTCGACCTGTGGGTGGTGGATTCCGGCTCGGCCGACGACACGGTGGCGCTGGCCCGGGCCCATGGCGCCCACATCCTCACCGTGGCGCCGGAGGCGTTCGGCCACGGCCGCACCCGGAACCTGGCCCTGGCGGCCTGCGGGGGGCGCTATGTGGCGCTCACCGTGCAGGACGCCATCCCGGCGGACGATCGTTGGCTCGCGGCCCTGGTCGAGGCGCTGGAGGCGCATCCCCAGGCGGCGGGGGCCTATTCTCGGCACCTGCCCCACCCGGGGGCCAGCGTCGTGGCCCGGCAGGCGGCCGAGTACTGGCACGCGCGCCTGGGCGGGCCCCACGAGCAGGCGCTGGGGGATCCGGAAGCCTTTCGGCGGCTGCGGATCGACGAAAAGCAGTACCGCTGCACGTTCAACAACGTCTCGAGCATCGTGCGCCGGGAGGTGTGGGAGGCGCAGCCCTTCCCCGAGGTGGCCTACGCCGAGGACCTCGCCTGGGGGTACGCAGTGCTTCGGGCCGGGCACACCCTCCTCTACGAGCCGGCGTCGCGCGTGTACCATTCCCACGACCGGCCGCCGGCCTACGTCCTGCGGCGGGCCTACGTGGAGGCCCAGGCGGTGGGGGGGATATTCGGCGAGCCGCCCCGCCCGCTCGCCCCTCCACAGGCGGAGGCGCTCCTGGGCCTGTTCGAGGCGGCCGGCCGCGATCCAGAGGGTGAGGGGACGTGCGGCGGTGATCCGCGGACGGGCTATGAAACCTTGTTCACCGGCCGGGGCCACGGCCGACGGATCGCCTACCTCTTCGGTGAGGGCTCACCCCTTCCCGAGGAGGAGCGGCGTTGGCTCCATGAACAGCTGCTGTACTGCTTTGCGCGGCAAGGGGGCGCCTCCGGCCAGCCCCTGCCGGACCGCTTTCGGCAGCGGTTCCCCTATCCACGAGATTACATCCGGAGCCTCGAGTGGCGCCTGGAGGCCGTGGCCCGCAATGGCGGGTCCCACTGGCTCAGCGGGGCCGAGGTGCGGGCACTGTTCGCATTCCTGTGGGACGACCTGGGGCGCGATTACGTACGCCTGGCGGTGCTGCACGACGGCGGCCCGGTGGACGAGGTGGCCCTCGCCCGGCTGCAGATCGCCGAGCGGCTGGAAGAGTGGTTGGCGATCGCCACCGCGCAGGAGCCCGGGAACGGGGCGGAAGATGCCCTGCAGTTCCGCGCCCACGCGGCGGCCCTGGTCGTCGGCCGGCGGCTGGGCCAGGCGGCGATAGGCACCCACCATGATGCCTGGGACGCCCGCTTGCGCGCAATCTGGACGGGTGGCATATGAGTATACTCAGTAGTACAACACCCCATGCCCGGCGGGAGGCCCCGCTTCTCAGCGTCGCCATCCTGAACCACAACGGCGCCCGCATCCTCGATGTGGTGCGGCGGAGCGTGCAGGCGGTCCTGGCCCAGGACCATCCGGCCATCGAGCTCCTCATCGTCGATGACAACTCTTCCGACGGCTCTGACGAGACCCTCGCCGCCCTCTGCGACGAGGTGGGCGCGACGTTCGTGAGCACCCGCGACGGCGCCCACGGCATCTGCGCAGCGCGGAACCGGGCCATCGAGCGCGCCCGGGGCGAGTACCTGGCCTTCCTCGACAACGATGCCGTCCCCCAGCCGGGCTGGGCGGCGGCGCTGGTGCGTTTCCTGGAGGAACACCCGGACCTGGGCGCCTGCGCCTCCCGGGTGATGTTCGCCGACCGGCCCGACGTGGTGAACTCCATGGGCTCCATGCTGAACGAGCTGTTCCACGGCAACGGCGTGGGGATCCACGAGCTGGTCGAGTATGCCGAGTGCCCCGAAGAGGTGATGTACGCCACCGGGAACGGGATGACCCTTCGCCGCCGGGCGGTGGAGGAGGTGGGGCCCTTTGACGAGGGGCTCCTCTTTTACACCCCCGACGACGCTGATTACGGCATGCGGCTCCGCCGGGCGGGGTGGCGCATCGCCCCGGCGCCCGACGCGGTGGTCCACCACATGCACTCCTTTAGCAAGACCATCCAGGGGATGTCGTTCTGGGACGGGCGCAACCGGGTGCGCTTGGCCCTGAAGCACCTTTCTTGGCGCGAGCTGCCCCGTTTTATGGTCGAAGACGTCCGTTACCATGCGGCGTTCACCCGCCTCCGGGATTATGCCCGCTGCTGGTGGTCGACCCTGACCGACCTGCAGGGGGTCCGCGGCCTCGCGGCCTACCGCTGGGCCCACCGCGGGGAGCCCGGCTACCGGCAGGCGTTCTCGCCCTGGTTTGAGGCGCCCCGCCGGCTGATGGTGGTGCCCGATAACCGCCCCTACGGGCGGGAGATGCTGCCGCTGGCCACGCTGCGGGCCGGCGAGGGCGACGAGGCGTACCTGTACCACGGCTGGTACTGGCCGGAGGCCCATCGGGGCACCCGGCTGCGCTGGGCCCGGCAGGTGGCCTCTTTGGTGGGGGCGCTGCCCCAGGGCGCCGTCGCCCTCCACTGGGACCTCGTCGCCGCGCCGGCGGCCGGCGATGTCTCCCTCACCATCCGCGTCCAGCGCCGCGAGGCCGCCGCTGCGGACGGCATCGATGACGGCGCCGGCGGTGACGCCGCATGGGTCGATGTGGCCTCCCTCTCCGGGCGCCTCACCGACCGGGCGGACGGCGGCCCGGCGGCCGTCGATACGCCGTGCGACCTCCCCCCTGGAGAGTATCGGCTGATCCTGGCGGCGGACGCGGCGCCCGTGGAGCGGGGCTACTTTCCCCGGCAGATCTCCTTTGGCCTCGCCGGATTGCGGGTCGTATCGGGGAGTGCGGCGGAGGGAGAAGAGTAACCGTGCGGATCCTGCAGGTCACCCACCTCTACTTGCCCGAATCCCGCGGGGGCACGGAGACCCACGTCCACCTCCTGTCCCAGGCCCTGGCCGGGC
>JAAZBQ010000037.1 GCA_012513725.1 Chloroflexota bacterium | reverse complement strand
TCAGTCCCCGTTCTCCTCCTCCGGCAGCGCGTAGCGGATGACCGGCGGGATCAGCGCACCGACGAGCAGCGCCGCGAGCCCCAACCACCAGAGCCACGTCGTCTCGTTCGTGGTGCCCAGGCTGACGAGAACCAGCGACACCAACATCAAAAGCAGCGCCAAGGTGAGCGCTCCAATACGCGTCATGGTTCCTCCCTATGCCAGCAACAGGATGGTCACCAGGCCCGTCACCACCGCCACGATCGCCGCCCACGGAAGCGTCCGGCGGAGGATGGGCCCCTCCTGGCCCACGATGCCGGTGGTGCCGGTGCCCAGCACGATGTTGGCAGGCGCAATGGCGTTGCCGATGGCGCCGCCCGTGCTCTGGGCGCCGATGATGGCGGGCTCGGAGAGCCCCTCCAGGTTGGCCACGTTCTGCTGGAGGGGAGAGAACAGCACGTTGGACGCCGTGTTGCTGGAGGTCATAAAGGCGCCCAGCACGCCGATCCAGTTGGCGGCAAAGGCATAGATGACGGGCGGCGCCACCGCGGCAATCCCCTGAGCCAGCACCGCCACCTGCCCGGAGGTGGCCATGATCCGGCTCATGATCAAAAAGGACAGCACCGCCACGGAAGAAGGCACCGCGTCGGCGACCACCGCGGACCAGATGCCGCGCTGCTCGGCCCCCTCGCGCTCGGCCCACTGCTCATAGTAGTTCCGGGAGCGGTAGACGAGCCAGCTCACTGCGCTGGCGATGAGCAGGAACGTGCCGGGATGCGAGAACGGGGTAAAGGGCGAGTAGGGATTCTCTGCCTCGCTTCCCGCGCCATAGCCGGTCTCGGCGGCCGGGAAGGGCAGGCCGATGCTGGCCCGGCTCAGGATATCTTCCACCGCCGGGATCGCCAGCCCCACGATGGCCGCCACCGCCAGCACGATGTAGGGAAGCAGCGCCATCGCGAGCCCCATGGTCGTTTCGGTGTGTTGTTCACCCGATTCCCCCGTCTCCCGCTCCCGATCTTCCTGCATGATCGGCCGCTCGCCGGGATCTTCTTGGGGGTCCGAGTAGCGCCCCCAGTGCGACAGCCCGTACACCGCCAACAGCGCCACGGTGGAGGCGATAAAGGTCGAGAGCACAGGGTTCCACAGGGTCAATAGCAGCTGGATGCCCCCGTGGATGAGGCTGATGATCAGGATGGCCTGCCAGGCGTGGCGGATGGCCCGCATCCGGCCGTACATCCAGGCAATGGCGAACCCTCCGAGGATGTTCGGGATCCACAGCAGGATGGCCGTCTGAAAGGCCGTAGCGGTCTGGTCCTCGATGTTGATCACCTGGATCGTAGCCAGCCAGCCCACCGCCAGGGTGCCGAACATGTTCGCCCAGGCGTGCCCGATGAGGGGCACCACCACGGCGAATATCGGACGCACGCCGATGGCCACCAGGAGCGGGGCCACCACGGCGATCGGCGTGCCAAAGCCGGCGATCCCCTGGAGGAACGAGGCGAATACCCACCCAAAGGCCAGCACCAGGAACAGTTCGTTGCGGCTAAACTCCTCGATCTCCCGGCGCAGGGCGTTCATGGCGCCGGCCCGCTCGGCGATGCGGTACAAGAGGAGCGCCGGCCAGATCACAAAGAGGATGAACACCCCATCCCACACGCCCTGGGCCCCGGAAATGGCCAGCGTGCGCCAGGGCGTCAAAAAGGCCAACAGCGCCACCAGACCGGCCGCGATCAGACCGACCGGCCCGGCCTCGGCCGCCTTCCAACGTACCACGGCCAACAGCACGAGCAGCACGACGATGGGTAGCAGCGCCAAGAGCCAGTGCAGCAGGTCTACGGGCAGTTGCGCATCAGGCATGTCCTCACCTCCCACGTTCCACTATCCCGCGACAGCCCACACAGGCGCACCAGGATAGCCTCAGGACGAGCGGATGGCTGTCAGTGTGGTGCCGGAGAACGGTGGGACGTGCGGGGGTGAATCAGGGGAGGAGCGGGCGCTCACTCGCGCGGGCGACGGTCCGTTCGCCCATGCTAACACAGCGATAACAGCCGAGTCAAGTGCCTCACAACGGCGACCCGGCATTGGGGGGCGGCGCGGTTTTACGCGGACCTAACGCGGCCCCGGGGCGCGCCGCCTTATACTCGGGGTGCTGCGGGGGCCGCCCGGAGCGTGGCGGGGGCGAGGGAGTGAGATGCTGATACTGGACGAGGCCCTTCAACCGGTGTGCCGGCTGGCGCCCTACCTGTTCGGCAGGGTGGAGCGCGTGCGCACGGCGACCACCGTGCGCCTCGGCGGACGCCTGATCGCCTACCTGCCGGAACGCGAGCGCGCCTACTATGCCTGGCTCCTCACCCTGGTCTACCAGCCCGCCCAGTACCTCTCCGTGCATCAGTTCACACCGTCGCATCTGCGCATCCGCCTGGGTGGGCGCCTGGAGGTGGGTCTGGTGCTGAAACACTGGCTCTTGGGCATCCGGCTGGGGCAGCCCCTGGTGTGGGTGCGCCGCACGAACGAGGCCCCCGCCGTGGTCGGCCCCTGACAGGTCGACGCGTGCACCCCGAGTAGAGCCTGCCTCCGCGCTGCGTCCCGGGCACGAGCCCCCTCACCGTCGCCAGCCGCGCCGCTCCGCCTCGGCCACCAGTACGTCCGGCGCATGGCGGAACTCTTCCCGACGGCGGGCCCCCTGGACCAGGGCAGTGAGCACCTCGGCGATCGCCTCGTTGGCCGGCGCCGGGACCCCGCAGGCCAACGCCTCGCGGGCCACCGCACCGTTCAAAAAGGTCACCTCCGACTCGCCCCGCCCCCGCTCGATGTCCAGCTGCAGCGACGGCTTTTTGCCGCCCCGGGCGCCGCCCACCATGCGCTGCATCAGCGGCCGCAGCACTCCGGCCGGCGCGTGGCCCAGCAGGAAGGCCATGGCGGGCACCGGGTAACCGGGGAGCCCCACCGGCCGCACCCCAGCGCGGCGCATCACGGCCAGCGCCTCGCGGTAGGCGGCCAGTTCCAGGGCATAGAGCGCATCGTCGCGGTAGACCTCCTCCGGGGAGAGGTCGACGATGGCCGGCACGGCGTTGGCCAGGATGTTCAGGAGCAGCTTGGACCACTTGATCGCCCGATAGTCGCCATACTCTCGGCAGCGCAGCCCCGCCCCGCGGAGCGCCTCGCCGAACGTTCGCACCCCGGCGGCCGCGCCGGCCGCATCAGGCGCCAGGGCCAGCCCCCCGCGCCGGCCACGGACGGTATAGCGGCCCACCTCGCGCACGGAAACGACCTGGGTGATCACCCCGCTCACCAGCACGTCGCGATCCAAGAGCGCCGTGGCGATCTCGTCGCCCCCGACGCCGTTCTGGATGAGGAGCACCCGTTCGAGGCCCCGCTGGAGGTAGGGCCGCAGGAGGAGGCAGGAGGATTCCGTGTCGTAGGCCTTGGTGGTGACGATCGCCGCTTCCAGGCCCTCCATGGCCTGCACTAGGTCCTCGATGCGCTCACTGACCACCACATCGCGGATGGTGCGCTCGACACCGTTCTCTACGAGGACCAGCCCCCGGCTGCGAACCCGCGCGACGTAGGGGGCGCGCCCCAACAGCCCCACGGTGTGGCCGGCCTCGGCCAGGCGACCGCCGATGTAAGAGCCGATAGCCCCTGCCCCGATAATGGCAACGCGCACCTAGCCGCTCAGCCCTCGGCCGCCGAGGCGGCGGCCACGTCGCGGCTGGCGACGATGTCGATGCCGGTGCCCAGGGCGTCGGGCAGGATGACCTGATGCTCCGTCACCGGCGCGGCGACCTCCACCCCGCGCAGGTGCGCGGCAGCCTCGCGGAGGAGGCCCTTGGGGATCGGCGCCGCCGACCGGACCGGCACCAGCGGCAGCGCACCACCGCGGACGCGCACGGTGGTGGTCAGCATGCGCCGGGGATCGGTGAGTTCCTCGCGGACGAACGCCGCCCCCCGCTGGCAGGCCTGCCCCCGGATCTCCTGCAGCTCATCGCCCTCGACGACAGCCTCGATGGTGCAGCCCACCGGGCATACTACGCAGATGAACTCGCGGTTGTCGCTCATCCTCGGCTATCTCCTGACACAGGGTGCCAACACGCGTCTATGGATGGGGGAGCGACCACGGAATCCGACGGATGGATCGGATGGCACGGATAGGCAGAGGCGGTCTAGCAGGCACCTGCTCACCCTGCGGGCAGGTCAGACCAGTCCGTGGCATCCGCTCAATCCGTCCGAGTCCGTGGTCGCTCCCCATCCGTGCGCTCGTAGACCCGGACGGTGAGCCCGTCCGCAGGGTTCAGGGCGGCGGCGGTCTTGGACGCGAGGTCCACGGTGATCATCTCGGCCGGGCGGGCGTAGCGCAGCCTCCGGGAGGCCACCACGGCGTCTCCGGCGCGCACCTCGACGACGACCGGCGCCTCGATCGGCTGCCGCACGCGGAACTCGAGCCGCTGCGCCTCGCGCCGCAGGCTGGAGGCGTGCAGCGCCTGGGGCACCACATGGCGCACGTTTTCGCCGGGCTGCACCGCGACGGTCGCCCCCTCGCCCTCCGGGGGCTCGGCGCCCGCCGCGTACTCGGCGGCGAACCGCCCGGCGCGTAGGGCCGACTCGGTCACCTCGTCCACCAGGTCGTACACGTGGACGACGTTCCCCGCGGCAAACACCCCCGGCACGTTGGTGGCCAGGCGTTCATCCACGAGGGGACCGCCGGTGACGGGGTCCAGCGCCACGCCGGCCAGCCGCGACAACTCGTTCTCCGGGATCAGCCCCACCGAGAGGAGCAGCGTGTCGCAGGCCACCTCCTCTTCCGAGCCCGCCACCGGCCGCCAGCGCTCGTCCACCTGGCTGAGGACCACCGACTCGACCCGCTCCGCCCCGCGCACGTCGGTGACCGTGGTGCACAGGTGCAGGGGAATGTCGAAATCGCGGATGCACTGCACGAGGTTGCGTCGCAGGCCGCTGACGAAGGGCAGGATCTCGGCCACGGCCGCCACCTCGGCGCCCTCGAGGGTCAGCCGGCGGGCCATGATCATGCCGATGTCGCCGGAACCCAGGATGACGACCCGCTCCCCGGGCATATAGCCCTCGATGTTCACCAGCCGCTGGGCGGTGCCCGCCGTGTAAACCCCTGCCGGCCGATCGCCGGGGATGGCGAGCGCCCCCCGGGGCCGCTCGCGGCAGCCCATGGCCAGCACCAGCGCTCGGGCGTCGACCGCGATCAGCCCGTCGCGGCGGTTGGTCGCCACCACCCGCGGGCCCGGCCCCACATCGAGGACCATGGTCTCCAGGAGGCTCTGGACCCCGGCCGCCGCGGCCTCGCGCACCCAGCGGGCGGCGTACTCGGGACCGGTGAGGTCCTCGCCGAAATGCCGCACGCCGAACCCGTTGTGGATGCACTGGGGCAGGATGCCGCCCAGTTCCCGGTTGCGCTCCAGGACGAGGACCGCGCCGGCGCCCTCGGCCTTGGCCCGATAGGCCGCCGCCAGCCCCGCCGGCCCCCCGCCGATCACCAGGACGTCCGCACGTAGCGTCTTCACCGCGGCGCCTCCTTGGTCGGGCGGGTGAGAAAGCGCGAGGCGCCGCCCTTTTTCGTCAGCGTCAGGGGATCCACCCCCAGCTCCCGGGCCATGATGTCGATCACCAGCGGCGTATCGAACGCCCCCTGGCAGCGCCCGGTGCCCACCCGGGTGCGGCGCTTGACCGCATCGTACGTCCGGGCCGGGATCGGGGCGTGGCAGGCCGCCACGATCTCCCCCTCGGTCACCGTCTCGCAGCGGCAGACGACGTTGCCGTAGCGGGGGTCCTGGGCGATGAGCGCCTCCCGCTCCTCGGCCGAGAGGAGCGAGAACCGCGGGATCGCCCGGCGCGTGGGGACGTAATCGGCCCGCTCCTCGAGCGCCAGCCCCGCCTCGCCCAAGAGGCCCACGACCTCCTCGGCAATGGCCGGCGCCGCGGTGAGCCCCGGCGACTCGATCCCGCCGAGGAACACCAGCCCCTCCACCTCCCGAGGCGCCTCGATGCGGAAATCGCCCGTGGAGCCCCCCGCCCGCAGGCCGGCAAAGGTGCGGATGACGTCCCGGGCGTCGAGGGAGGGCACCAGACGCAGCGCCCCGGCCATCACCTCGTTCAGGCCCGGGGCCGTGGTGGCCAGGTCCGCCTTGTCCTCGACGTTCACGGCATTGGGGCCCAGCATCACGTTGCCGTGGATCGTGCGGGTCACCAGGATCCCTTTGCTCACCGGGGTGGGGCAGGGAAAGAGGACGCCCCGCACCTGCTCGGCCACGCGCCGGTCCATGACGAAATACTCACCCTTGCGCGGCGTGATGGTGAACCCATCCAGCCCCGCCTCGTGCAGGAGGTCGTCGGCCCACAGCCCCGCGGCGATCACCACCCAGCGGCTGTGGAACGCTCCCCGGTCGGTCGTCACGCCGCGTACGGCTTGGCCCTCCCGGAGAAAGCCGGTGACGTGGGTCTCCAGGCGCAGCTCCACCCCGTTCAAGACGGCGTGCTCGGCGGCGGCGATGCAGAGGCCAAAGGGGTCCACGATCCCGCCAGAGGGGGCCAGGAGTGCGCCGGTGACCTCGGGGGTGATGGCCGGCTCGCGGCGGCGCATCTCGTCGGCGGAGATGATCTCGAGTCCCGCCACGCCGTTCTGCCGGCCGCGATCGGCCAGTTCGCGCAGGGTAACGAGATCCTCGGCGGTGACGCCGACCACGTAGCTCCCGCAGCGGTCGAACTCGACGTCCAGGTCGGCGCATAGGGCGTCATACATGGCGTTGCCCGCCACGTTCAGGCGAGCCTTGGCGCTGCCGGGTGTGGCGTCATAGCCGGCGTGGACGATGGCGGTGTTCGCCTTGGTGGTGCCCTCGCCGACGTCGGAGGCCTTGTCCAGGAGGAGGACGTCGAGCCGGTAGCGGCTGAGGGCCCGGGCGATCATGCTGCCCACCGCCCCCGCGCCGATGACGATCACATCGTAGACCCGTGGTTTCATGCGCCAGACGCTATCCTTCCCAACAGCCCGCTATTCCACCCAACCCTTGGCACGCTCCACCGCCCGCTGCCAGCCGCGGTAGCCGCGGGCGCGCCGCTCGTCGTCCCAGGAGGGCTCAAAGGTGCGGTCGATGCCCCAGTTGGCGCGGAGGTCGTCGAGCCCGCTCCACACGCCGGCCGCCAGCCCCGCCGCATAGGCTGCGCCGAGCGCCGTCGTCTCTTGAAGGGTCGGGCGCACCACGGGGGTGCCCAGGATATCGGCCTGCATCTGCATCAGGAGGTCGTTGGCCACCGCGCCGCCATCCACCTTGAGCGCCTGCAGGCGGATGCCGGAATCGGCCTCCATCGCTTCGAGGACCTCCCGGGCCTGGTAGCAGATGGCCTCCAGCGTGGCCCGGACGAGGTGGGCGCGGGTGGTGTAGCGGGTCAGGCCGGCGATGATGCCCCGGGCGTCCATATCCCAATGGGGCGCGTACAGCCCCGAGAAGGCCGGCACCATGTACACCCCGCCGGCGTCCTCCACCGAGCCCGCCACCGCCTCGGACTCGGCGGCAGAGGAGAGGATCCCGAGGTTGTCGCGCAGCCACTGGACCGCCGCGCCGGTGATGGCGATGGAGCCCTCCAGCGCGTACTGGCACTCGCCATCGGCCCCCAGCTGGTAGGCGGTGGTGGAGAGCAGTCCGGCCTCCGAGGCCACCGGCGCATCGCCGGTGTGCATCAGGAGGAACGAGCCGGTGCCATAGGTATTCTTGGCCTCCCCCGGCCGAAAGCAGCACTGGCCCACCAGGGCGGCCTGCTGATCGCCCAGCACCCCGCAGACGGGCAGGGCCACCCCGCCGGTGTCCTCGGGGCGCGAGGCGCCGTAGGGGCGCGCGTCGGAGGAGGGGCGGATCTCCGGCAGCATCGCACTGGGGATACGGAGGATACCCAGCATCTCCTCATCCCACTGTCGGCGGCGGAGGTCCATGAGCATCGTGCGAGAGGCGTTCGTCACGTCGGTGACGTGGGCGCCGCCGGCCGGGCCGCCGGTCAGGTTCCAGATCAGCCAGGAATCCACCGTGCCAAAGAGGGCCTCCCCCCGCTCGGCGTCCTCCCGAAGGCCGGGGACGTTCTCCAGGAGCCAGGCCAGCTTGGGCCCGGAAAAGTAGGTGGCTGCCAGGAGCCCGGTCCGCTCGCGGATGAGCGGCTCCAGGCCGTCGGTGAGCAATCTTTTGCAGATTTCCTCACTGCGGGTACACTGCCATACGACGGCCGGATAGTACGGCTCGCCGGTGCGGCGGTTCCAGACCAGGGTGGTCTCCCGCTGATTGGCGATGCCCAGGGCCGCGATCTCGCGGGCGGGCACACCGCCGGCGGCGAACGCCGCATCGATGGCCCGGCGGGTATTCTGCCAGATCTCGTGCGGGTCGTGCTCCACCCAGCCGGGGCGGGGGAATATCTGCCGATGCTCGACATAGTGGGCGCCCATCACCCGGCCCCCACGGTCAAAGACCATGCAGCGTGTGCCGGTGGTGCCCTGATCGACTGCCGCGACGTATTCCGCCACCACCGAGCCACCTCCTGAGACTGCAAAATGCAGGATTATGTAGCAGTTCGGGCCATACTACCCGCGATCGGCATGCTCGTCAAACCGCGTAACGCCGGGCGCGTCGAGGTGTTCTCACCGATGCTTGGAACCGATGCTTGGCACCTATAGACGGAGGTCCCTTTGCTAGTTGTTCGCGCCCTCGTCAGCATCGTCGCAGCCTACCTGATCGGCGCAATTCCCAGCGGTTACGTGGCAGCCCGGCTCATCAAGGGCGTGGACGTCACCAAGGTCGGCAGCGGCCGCATCGGCGGCAGTAACGTCCTCCGGGCGGCCGGCCTCCTGCCGGCCATCCTCACGGTATTGGGCGACCTGGCCAAAGGGTACGCCGGGGTGGCCCTGGCCGGGGTCATCGCCCCAGACGCCTCCCTAGCGCCCGTCCTGGCCGGCCTGGCCTCGGTGGCGGGGCACAACTGGTCGGTGTTCCTGGGCTTTGACGGGGGCGTGGGCACGGCGACGACCTTTGGCGCCGCGTTGGCCCTCATGCCGCTCCCGGCGGGGGTGGCCCTGGCCACGGGGATCGTCGTGACGCTCATCTGGCGGCATACCTCGCTGGGGTCGATCACCTTCGCCCTGATGCTGATCCTGGCCGGCATCGTCTCGGGCGCGGCGGGCGCCACGCCGATGGACCGCGTCCTCTTTGCCGCGGGCACCAGCGCGATGGCCCTCTGGGAACTGCGCCCGAACATCGAGCGCCTCCGCCGGGGCACCGAACGCAAGCTGGGGGAGTACATCCCCACGGGCAAGAACGACGTCCAGCGCGGCCACCGCCACTAGGTAGCACCCCCACTTGGGGCAAACAGCCCCATGGAGTGCGGCGCTCTGTGCGCGGGGTTGACGGGAGAGGGATGGTGCGGCCATACTGCCGGCACCTACGCCTCTTCTCGCCCGCCACCGAGGAGGGACCGCCATGGCCGACGTTCCCGTCTACCGCGAATGGCCCCACGCCCCCTCGCACCTGTTTCTCCCCGACCGCACCTACATAGTCACCGCGGCCACCTACCGGCAGGCACTCCTCTTTGACACGCCCCGCAAGCGTGACGTGCTCCTGCAGACGCTCCTTAGCGAGGCCGAACGCTGGGGCTGGTCGCTGGAGGCCTGGGCCGTGCTGGCCAACCACTACCACTGGATTGGCACGGCGCCGGACGACGCCAGCACCCTGGGGCGTATGGTAAAGGCGCTGCACTCGCGCACGGCGATCTGGCTGAACAGGGCCGAGGGGACGCCGGGGCGCAAGGTGTGGCACCAGTACTGGGACTCGTGCCTTACCTACCAGAAGAGCTACCTCGCGCGCCTGCATTATGTGCACCGGAACCCGCGCAAGCACGGGTTGGTCGAGCGCCCGGAGGACTACCGGTGGTGCTCGATGGGGTGGTTCCTGCTGCGGGCCACGCCGGCGCAGCAGCGTACGGTGCTATCGTTTCCGATCGATCGCCTAAGGGTGCCGGATGACTTTTAGTGCGGGAGGCGGCCCGCATATGGAGTGCGGCAGGCTTGCTGCCGCTTTGTCTTCCGCCACCCTCGGTGGCGGCCTCGCGT
Organism: Chloroflexota bacterium; assembly: GCA_012513725.1. Classification (GTDB taxonomy): domain Bacteria; phylum Chloroflexota; class Anaerolineae; order UBA1429; family UBA1429; genus JAAZBQ01. Next base: position 4,227 of record JAAZBQ010000037.1, on the reverse strand, counting down.
GCAACAGGAGCGGTTGCCAAGAGGAACGGGCCGCGCGGCGCTCTGATGGATCGGGAGCGCCGTCTACATAACCATAGAAGACGGCCACCAAGAGTGGCCGAAAGCAAAGCGGCAGCGAGACTGCCGCACTCCATGGCCGCGCTCATTCCATAGCCGGGCGCACCTCAGGAGGGCGCATCCTCCCCGTTTGACCCCCAACCCCACCGGCGCTACCATCACCTGGTAGGCACGCTCCACATGAGAGGGGAACCTATGGGCGCATCGGCCTATCCGCCAACCGTGTACGTGTTGGGGACCGATCGGGACATCGGCAAGACCGTCACCTGCATCGGGATCATCTCCAACTTGATCGCCGCGGATCGCGGCTACCGCCTCGGCGATATTGGCTACATCAAGCCCGTCGGCCAGGAGACCCTGACGGTCCTCGATGATTTCGGGGAGCCGGTCAAGGCGGACAAGGACGCCGTCCTGGCCATCTCCCTCCTGGGGGTGGACTCCCCCGGGCACCAGTACTCCAGCCCCGTCGTGTGGGCCGATGGCGTCACCGCCCAGTACATCGACGATGCCGCGGCCGGCGACCCCCTGGATGGCCGCCAGGCCTTTCTCGACCGCATCCGCGAGGCCTACGAGCGGGTGGCCGAGGGCAAAAAGGTGGTCATCGCCGAGGGCACCGGCCAGCCGGGGGTTGGCTCGGTCGCCGGGCTCTCCAACGCCGATGTGATCAACGCCCTGCGGGAGATGGGCGTGCCCCTGACGGTCCTGTTGGTCACCCGGGGCGGGATTGGCTCCACTATCGACCAGGTCTTTCCCTACCTCGTCCTCCTCGACCACATGGGCGCCCGCGCCGACGGCCTGCTGATCAACGGCGTGTTCCCCTCCAAGATGGACAAGATCCAGCACTACATCGGCACCTACTATGAGCGGGTGTTCGCTGCGCTGTATGGCGAGCGGCTCAAGGTGCAGTCGGCGCCGCGGATCGTGGGCTATGTGCCCTCCATCAAGGAACTGCGCTACCCCACGGTGCGGCTGATCTACGAGGCGCTCTCCAAGGTGGATGCCGGCGGCGTGGAGGCGGTGGCGCCGGTGGAGTTTGGCCAGGCCTCCCTCTCCCTCGTCCGCCACGTCAAGGTCATCAGCCTCGATACCGGTTTTGAGCCTTTCCTGGAGCCGGGCGACGCCGTCGTGGTGGGGGTGAACTCGAACGACGTAATCCGCACCGTCCTCGCCCTCCACGCCCGCATGGTCGCCCAGCAGGGGGAGGGACTGGCGGGGCTGATCCTCTCCTGCCGCCAGGTCGGCGGCCTGTGTGAGGAGATCGAGGGCTCGCTGGCCCACGGCGACCTGCCCACCCTGATGGTGGCGCTGGATTCGGCCAGCATCGTCCAGCGGATCGAGGGGCTCAAGGTCAAGATCCAGCCCTACGACGAGGGCAAAAAAGCCCTCATCGCGGCGGCATTCGAGGGGCTGCCCCTCCTCGCCAATCTCCTGCCCTAAGCCCGCCCATCTTACCCAAGAAGCGCTGCTCTTCTATGGACTGCGGCGGTCTCGCCGCCGCTTTTGCGTCCATCGATAGCAGCCGTCCGCTGGAGACACCACGCTCTGGACTCGCCACCGCCAAGATACCAGCCTGTCACGCCTCCCAACGATACACTCGCCGTCACGTCCGAAAAGCGGTGGCACCCTTCGGCGGACCTCAGGGCAGCCACCGCAGCCCAAAAAAGAGCCCATCGTCTCTGGGAGGGCCACGAGCCCCAGTTGTTGGGGTCCCGAGGACGCGGCGCTCCCGACCACGCCGGCGCCATCCCCCGAAATTGACGCCCACATCCCCTTGTGCTACATTAATCCCGATTTTCAAGTAGGGATTGCGCCATGAGACTATCCTCCAAAGAACGCACCGGACTACGCGCCATGGTGGAGCTCGCCCGCCACTATGGGCGTGGCCCCGTATCCCTCCGCGAAGTTGCCGACGCCCAGGACCTGCCGCTGCCCTATCTCGAGCGGATCGCCGCCACGTTGCGACGCTCCGGACTCCTCGAGAGCGTCCGCGGCGCCCAGGGCGGCTATTTGCTCTCTCGCTATCCGGCGCACATCAGCGTGGGCGACGTCTTTCGCGCCGTGGAGGGCTCGTTGATGAGCCTGGACTGCATGCGCGACGACGCGTGTTGTGACCGTGAGGCGGTCTGTGCCACACGCAACGTGTGGGCCGGCGTCTCCGCCCGCCTGCGGGAGACCCTGGACGGCATCTCGCTGGCCGACATCCTGCAGGAAACCGGCGGCGCCACGCCCACTACCGGAATCGGGGGGGATGCCTAGGTGCTCAACCGCATACGCGAGGATATCGCTACAGTCTTTGCCAAGGACCCGGCCGCCCGCGGCCTGCTGGAGGTCTTGACCTGCTACCCCGGGCTGCACGCCATCTGGATGCACCGGGTGGCCAACTGGCTGTGGCACCACGGCCTCCATCTGCCCGCCCGGATGATCTCCCACGTCAACCGCTTCCTCACCGGCATCGAGATCCACCCGGGCGCCACCATCGGCCGGCGCTTTTTCATCGACCACGGCATGGGCATCGTCATCGGCGAGACCGCCGAGGTCGGCGATGACGTGCTGATCTACAAGGGCGTGGTGCTCGGCGGCACCTCGCTGAACAAGGGCAAGCGCCATCCCACCATTAGCGACGGGGTGGTGATCGGCTCCAACGCCGTGGTCCTGGGCCCCATCACCGTCGGCGCCAGCGCGCGGATCGGCTCCGGCGCCGTGGTGATCAAGCCCGTGCCCGAGGATTCCACCGCGGTCGGCGTGCCGGCGCGGGTCGTTCGCGGCCCCCACGTGGAGCCCGAGCGCGAGGCCGTGCTGGCCCACGCCAGTCTGCCCGATCCCTTTGGCGAGGCCTATGGCGCCCTGGCCTCGCGGCTGGCCGAGCTGGAGCATCAGCTCTGGGCGCTCACCGAGGAACTCAAGGACGAAGAGCCGGCCGGCCGGGCGCCGAGGACCTCGGCCGCCGTGCGGCGCCGGGGCTGAGCCGGCATGCTTGGAGCAGAGAACAGCCGATGAACGAAAGATCCGTTTACCTGGACCATGCCGCCACGACGCCGACAGACCCGCGGGTGCTGGAGGCCATGCTGCCCTACTTTACCGGCGAGTACGGCAATCCCTCCAGCCTGTACCGGCACGCCGCCGGGGCGCGGCAGGCGCTGGATGATGCCCGCCGCACGGTGGCCGAGGTCCTCGGCGCCCGACCAACCGAGGTGATCTTCTCCGGCTGCGGCACCGAGAGCGACAACCTCGCCATCCGGGGCGTGGCCATGGCCCGGCGCCACGAGGGCAACCACATCATCACCACCCCCATCGAGCACGCCGCCGTGCTGCACACCTGCGAGCAGTTGGAGAGCGCCTACGGCTACCGGGTGACCTATTTGCCCGTCGATGCCACGGGGATGGTGGATCCCGACGACGTCGGGCGGGCCATCACCTCCGGCACCGTGCTCGTCTCGATCATGTACGCCAACAACGAGGTGGGCACCATCGAGCCGATCGCCGAGATCTCCCGCATCACCCGGGCCAGGGGCGTGCCGCTGCACACCGACGCGGTGCAGGCGGCAGGTAGCCTGGACCTGGACGTCGAGCGGCTGGGGGTCGACCTCCTGTCCATTTCGGGCCACAAGTTCTACGCCCCCAAGGGCGTGGGGGCGCTGTACGTCCGCCGGGGCACGCCGCTCCTGCCGGCGCAGACGGGCGGCGGCCAGGAGCGCGGGCTGCGGGCGGGCACCGAGAATGTGCCCTATATCGTGGGGATGGCTCGGGCGTTGGAGATCGCCTCCGCCGAACGAGAGGCCGAGGCCATCCGCCTCGGCGCCCTTCGCGACCGACTGCTCGCCGGGCTCCTGGCGACGATCCCAGACGCCCAGGTGACGGGCCACCCGACGCAGCGGCTGCCGAACAGCGCCAGCCTGGCGTTCACCGGCCTGGAGGGGGAAGCGCTCCTCCTGCGCCTCGATATGGAGGGGGTCCAGGCGAGCACCGGGTCGGCCTGCGCTGCACAAGAGGAGGGGCCCTCCCACGTGCTCACCGCGCTGGGCCTGGACCAGGTGGCCGCGCGGGGCTCGCTGCGGCTGACCCTGGGCCGCGCCACCAATGACGACGACATCGACCACGTCCTGCGCGTCTTGCCGCCCATCGTCGAGACGCTACGGGCCATGTCACCTTTATACGCTTCCTGACGGCCGC
>JAAZBQ010000036.1 GCA_012513725.1 Chloroflexota bacterium | reverse complement strand
CATCCTCCAGCGCCGTGGGCTCGGGCGCGATGAGGCCGGCGCTCGACGACAGATTGGCCGTCTCACGCTCGATCGCCTCATCCGTGGCGACCGTCTCCGCGTCCAACGCGCTCACCAGGGCGCGCAGATCGGCGACCTGATCGGCAGCCGAGGCCGACGTCTCGATCGCCCCGATCTGCAGGGTGAGGCCCTCTGGGAGCGCCGCCAAGGCAAAAGCCTCTGCCTTGAGGAGGGCCAGGGCCAGGGCGTTGCTTTCGGCGCCGGCAGCGCCGCTCTCCTCGGTCGCGGCCAAGAGGGATTCGGCGCTCTGGCGGAGACGCTGCAACGTGATGCGCCGTGCGAGGTACTCTTCGAGGGTGGCCGTTTGGGCGGTGACCTGGCTGCCCACCAGCGACGACTGGGTCTGGGCGAAGGCGTCCCTGTAGGCGGCGACGATCGCCCGCTTGGCCTCTTGCTCCGCGCCAAAAGCCAACGCGTGGTTCTCCTGCAAGGCGGACACCGTGGCGACCATGCTGTCGATGCGGCCGTTCAGCTCGCTATTCACCAGGTCGGCCACGGCCCGCACGCTCCCCGTCTGCAGGGCGTCGATCACCGTTTGCTTGCCGGCGACGGTCCGCTCCAGTTGCGCGATGGGGTTCTCTGCAGCAAACGCGATCAGCGACTGTTCAGCAGCCTCGTACTCTGCACGGGCCAAGTCCGTCTGCTGGGCCAGGGTTTCGATAGTGTACGGCGCCACCCCCACATACACCTCGTTGATATGGCGCTCGTAGGCCTTGGCCCACGCGTCCGCCACCTGATACGCCACGTCGGGGTCGTCCGCCCGCACGGTGATCTCGATCAGATCGCCCGCCTGGGCGCTAGCCGAGACCATGTCCACGAGCGCACCCACCTCCTGGTACTCGGCCGGCAGTCCATCACCGAGATCTTCCGCCACCTGCTCGGCGATGGTGACGTTCCTGGCCAGTTCCACCAGCGCGGCGCGCTGAGACCCGGCGTCGGTCACCGTCTCGATGGTCGGCTCCAGCGAGAACTCGGCCGTGTAGGAGACGATGGCGACACCGACCTTGGCCTCGTACATCGGTGGCCCACCGAGGGCGAACACGGCGGCGACGAGGAGTGCCAGGAGCGTGACGCCCGCCACGATCGGCCACAACCGGAACAGCGCCAAAAAGTAGGGGCGCAGATCGATGGTGTCGTCGATCATCGCGGGGACGTAGGGTCCCTCAGAACTCATGGTGCGTTGTCCTCCGTAATGGCCGCCGGATGCGTAAGCAAAGGCGAGTGTGCCGCGAGCAGAGCCGAGTATACGCGGAACCACGAGGCGCGGCAAGGAACGCCAACGCTGCCCGCGGCCAGACGGCACCGTTGACGCGGGTCTCCGCTGTGGTAAGATGGGAGACGCATCTGCCACAGCGCTTGTGCCATCAGCGCTTGTCGCATCAGCGTCTGCCGCATCCACTGCACCAGGAGCGTGACATGACCGAACGAACCCAGGCGGCTACCATCGCCGTCCAGCCCCTCGGCGATGCGCCGGCCGTTACGTTGGCTGCCGATGAGCTGTGCCGGTATCTGAACCGCATGCTCCCTCCGGGCGAGCGCGCGGTGCGCGCCACCGGTGATCTCCCCGCCGATGCGCGGGTCCTGCGCCTGGGAACGTTCGAGGCGCTGGACCAGGCCGGCGCGCCCCACGCTCCTTGGCCAGCCGTCGCCGACGTGCGGATGGACGATGCGGTGGCGATCGCCGTGGAGGGCGGCGCGGGATATGTCGGCGGGTCGAACCCCCGCAGCGTGCTCCTAGGGGCCTACCGGCTGCTTCGCGAGCAGGGCTGCGCGTGGGTGCGGCCGGGCCCGGCGGGCGAGCGCCTGGCGTCCTGCGCCATTGCCGGCCTGGGTGCCGAGGTCAGCGAGGCGGCGTCCTACCGCCACCGGGCGATCTGCATCGAGGGCGCCGTGTCGTACGACAACGTGGCGAGCATCATCGACTGGGCGCCCAAGGTGGGGATGAACGGCTACTTTACCCAGTTCCGCGAGTCGTACATCTTTTTCGAGCGCTGGTGCGCCCACCGCAACAACCCGCTCAAGGCGGCGGAGCCGTTCTCGGTGGAGCGGGCGCGGGAGTACATGAACGGCATCGTCTCCGAGGTTACCCGGCGCGGCCTGCTGTACCACGCCGTGGGCCACGGCTGGACCTGCGAGCCCCTGGGGATGGCCGGGCTGGGCTGGGATGCCGAAGCGCCGACGCTCTCGCCAGAGACCACGTCCCTCCTCGCGGAGGTGAACGGCGTGCGCGGCCTGTGGCACGGGGTGCCCCTGAACACGAACCTTTGCTACTCGAACCCTGCCGTGCGCGAGATGGTAGTCGACAGCATGGTGGAGTACTTGGCCGAGCATCCCGAGGTGGACCTGCTGCATTTCTGGCTGGCGGACGGCTCCAACAACCAGTGCGAGTGCCCCGCCTGCCGCGACACCCGCCCGGCCGACTATTATGTCATGATGCTGAACGCGCTGGATCGCGCCCTGGCGGCCCGGGGCAT
>JAAZBQ010000371.1 GCA_012513725.1 Chloroflexota bacterium | reverse complement strand
TGGCGTGCTCCACCCCGAACACCGCGGGCACGTCGTACTCTCGGGCCAGCGTTGCTGCGTGGTCCAGGAGGCCGCCCGACTCGGCCACGACGGCCGCCACGATGCCGAACAGCGGGCTCAACTCGAACAACGGCTCCGGGCAGACGAGCACTTCGCCAGGCAGCACCTGGGTGGCCTCGCCGAGGGTATGGACGATGCGCACCCTGCCGCGCGCACTACCCCGGCACGCCGGCCGGCCGTGCAAGACCTGCTCCGGCGCGACGGCGCTCGCGTCGATGTCGAGCCCGCGATCGGGCTCCTCTCCCAGCACCGGCGGGGGGCCGTAGCGCTGCCAGCGGCGCCTGAGGACCTGCCGCTCGCCGATCGCGCGCTCGACGTAGGCGTGGTCGCTTTCCCCCTCCAAATAGTCAGTGATCTCGGTGCTCCCCAGCAGGGCGGCGTCCTCCGGACGCTCGGCGAGCCCGCGCTCGACCAGGCGCACGCCGACCTCGTGGAGGAGATCGCGCTCCAGGAGGAACCCCAGGAGCGGCGCCTCGTACCGATCGAACTCTAGCGGGTCGTAGCGGCGCGCTACCTGGAGGGCCTGGCGGTAGACGAACCGTTCGATGCGCCCCAGCCGGCCGAGGACCTCCTCTTCCAACGCCTCGCGACGCGACATCCGCGCCGCATGCCGGGCGGCGGGCGTGTCCTCGCTCGGCCCGAGGCACCGCTTGTAGACGGCGCGTGCGGCTGCCTCATCGAACTCCAGCGTGGCGATGTCCGAGGCGTCGACGACGGGGTTGTCCCGCAAATAGTGGTGGCGGTACCCGTGGAGGTGGTCGGCAAAGACCTCGTCGCGCTCTGTGTCGTCGTCGGCGGAGGCCAGCGCCTCGCACAGTGCGCGCTCGGCGCGCGACTTGCGATCGGCGCCGGTGTAGACGAGGTCGTCGACCTCCTGCGGCGAGCCTCCCCACCCCACGTGCAGCTGGCGGAGGATGCCGGCCAACACCTGGGGGCTCTCTCCCAGGCGTCCGGTCTGCTCCAAGAAGGTCTCCACGATCCCCTGCGCTTCGACGAGCACCTTTCCCAGGCGCTCGTCGGTCAGCGTAGAGTGGTCGATGCTGGAGAGCTCCAGCAGGCGCGGCCGGCGCACCCGCGACAGGATGCGAAACTCTCGGTCGAGTCGTCGCGCCAGGGCGAGGCGCCAGATGGTCGGCATCAGCAGCCGCAGCGAGGTGGCGTCCTGCGGGGGCGCGAAAAAGGCAAACCGCCGCCACCGATAGTAAAAGTACCCGCGCAGGTAAAAGTCATCACGCCCGGCATATACGGAGAACTGGCGGTTGATGCGGGTAAAGAACGCCGACCGCGCGGCCCGACTGCGGGAGCGATGGTACCACGAGAAGGGGCGCAGTCGGCGAGGCTCCACCCCCTTGGGGATGGCCAGCTGCAGCGGCCCGCCCTCGAGGTCCTCGTCGCGCACGGAGACGGGCAGATAGGGGGGCACCCGGGTGGCCGGGCGCACCCTGAGCACCTGCACCCGGCCGTCGGCCACCGCCCACTCCACGGTCTGGTACGAGCCGAGGTGCTCGTCGAGGCGCAGCCCCATCCGCTTGAGTTCCTGCCACACGGTCGCCTCGCCCGGCGCATCCTCATAGGGGTCCAGCCGATGGATCCCCTCTCGCCGTCCCTGCCGCTCCTCGAGGACGAAGACGTCCGGGCTGCCGGTGATCGGGTCCGCCGTGAAGAGCGTGCCGGCGGCGGTAGGCTCTACCAGGCCCTGCACCAGCACGGCCATCGACGAGCGGAGCAGGTCCACGCCGAACCGATGCGCGTAGAACAGCGCCTTGGCGCTATAGAGCGACATCCAGCAGCCCATCACGGCGGCCACGGCGGCGTCCTCGCTGTTCACATAGAGGTAGGAGCCGTGCTGCCCGACAAAACTCTGCTGGGGGCTGTCCTCGCTGGTGGCCGAGGAGCGCACCGCCACGGGCAGCCCGCCGAGCGACTCGATGGCCTGCCCGATCGCCTCGCGGACGTCTCGCGGCACCCGCCGCACGCGAAAGGCCGAGTAGATGGCCCACTCGGCGGCCTGGAACTGGTGCATGGTCGTCGGCTGCATGGCGGTGAGGATCGAGATCACCTCGCCGTGCAGCCCGCCCTGCCGCATGAAGCGCTGGAACAGCTCGGTGGTCAGCACCATGCCGGGGGGCACGGGGCAGCCCAGCCGGATCGCCTCGCCGAGCCGGGCAGCCTTGCCCCCGCAGGCGGCAACGTCGCGCAGCCCGATCTCGTCGAGGCGCTTGAGAAAAGCCATCGGGCTGCCCGCCGATTGCGCGTCAGGCATAGAGCACGTGCCGCGTCACAAAGGCCAGCGCCGTCTCGTAGAACTGGGCGATGGTGGCGGAGCGGCGCCAGCCGTGGCCCTCGCCGGGGTAGAGGTGGTACTCGTGGGGCACCCCGCAGCGCCGCAGGGCGGCCACGATCGCCTCGGCCTGCTCCTTGGGCACTACCGGGTCGTCCTCCCCCTGGAAAACCGCCACCGGGTCGCGGATCTCCTCGGCGTGGTACACCGGCGAGCGCTCGCGGTACAGTGCGGCGGCCTCGGGCAGGGGCCCCACCAGTGAATCGGTATAGTGGCGCTCGAACTTGTGTGTGTCGGCGGCCAGGCCAAACAGGTCCACCACGCCGTATAGGCACAACCCCGCGGCAAAGACCCCGGGATAGCGGATGAGCGATTGCAGCACGGTATAGCCCCCGGCGCTCCCGCCCATGATGGCCATGCGCCCGGCATCCGCCCAGCCCTGGGCGGCGACATGGCGGGCGCCGCTCACCGCGTCGTCGGCATCCACGATGCCCCAGGCGCCGTTGAGCCGGTCGGCGTATGCCCGGCCATAGCCGGTGGAACCGCGATAGTTCACCTCCAGGACGGCAACACCCCGAGTGGTGAAGAACAGGACGGGCGTCGAGTATTCGGCGAACCGCTGCGACGTGGGGCCGCCGTGTACTCGCACGAGGAGCGGGGGCAGTTCGCCCTCGGCGCCCTGACCCGATCCCTGGGGCGGGTAGAACAGCCCGTGCACGTCCTCGCCGTCGGGCGCCTGCCAGCGGATGGGGCGGGGGGTGCTGATGAGCGCCGGCGGCAGGGTCTCCCGATCCGAGCGGGCGCGCACCCGCTCCGGCCCCCTTCGAGGGCGCAGGCTGACCACCCGCTGGGGCGTCGCCGTCCCCGTCGCGAGGAACGCCACCTGCCCGCCGGGCGACGCCACCACCTGAGAGATGTGCGAATACTCCTCGAGGCCCGGCACGGCCATCCGCCTCCCGCTGGCCACGTGCACCGCCCACAGGTGCGCATAGCCCCGGCTGTGCCGGCAGTAGTAGATGGCCTGCCCGTCGGCGGCCCAGGCGTACGTGCGCACGTCCTGGACCCAGGTGGGCTCCGAGATCTCGACCTCCTCCTCGCCGACCAGGAGCCGCGTCTCCCCCGTCTCCAGGTCGCGCAGGTACAGCGACCCCCAGCCGCTCTCGTCAGAGAGGTAGGTGAGGTAGCGGCCGTCGGGGGAGAACTCGGGCTGAGAGACCGACACCCGCTCGCTGCCGGCGATCACCGTACTCTCGCCGAGGCGGGGGCAGCCCTCGCCATCGACCACCACGTCGGCCATCTCCAGCCTGCTGCCCTGGAAGGGCATCCGCGGGTGATCCCAGGAGATCCAGGCCATCCGCGTGCCGGTGGGATGCCAGCGGGGCTGCATGTAGAAATCGCTCCCCGAGGCCAGCACCTGGGGCCGGCGGGCGCCCTCGACGTCGACGATGCTCAGGGTGTCCTCGTCCTCGTACGAGTGGACGACGACGATCCAGTGCCCGTCGGGCGACACGGTGGGCGCGGCCCACGCTCCAAAGGCGGGGGTGATGGGCCGGGGGCGCGCATCCTCCGGCGCCACGGGGACCAGGGGCTGGCGGTGCAGCCGGCCATCGGCCACAAAGTACGCGACGCCGCGGGAGACCGTGAAATCGCCGCCACCGTACAATACGCCGCTGGCACGCACCGATAGGTCGCCGCCCAGGCTGCGAGGTGCGTTCGCCGAGTCGTCGCCAACGCGCAACACGCCCTGCCCGTCGCTCGACTCGAGCCACATCAGCCGCTCGCCGTCGGTATCCCAAGCCAGGCCGCCAAAGCGCAGGCCGGTGCACATGGCTGCCGGTGTCAGGGGGCTGGGCCACAAGCCGTAGGCGCTCTGTTGCTTCATGGATGTTCTCCCCTCGTTGCGTGCAGGCCCGATGCCGGCAAGAGCATACCACGCGCCGCGCTCCCCTGCAACGCGCCCGTGCACGCTCCCCGGGGGTCGCGGCTCAAACGAAGGAGCGGCCCCACGGGGGCCGCTCTTTCTGGTCGGTCGACAGGTCTGCGTCGCGCTCTACTCCGCCTGCGCGGCGGCCTCGGCGCCGGCGATCTCGACATGCAGGTCGGGCGCCAGGGTGCGCAGCGCCTGGGCCAGTTCCCCATCGCCCATCACCGTCTGGCGGCCACCCTCGTACTCGGCGCTGATCCACTCTAGGAGCGGCTTGAGGCGCGGGTCCCGCTTGTCCAACTCGCGCCCGTTCCGCAGGCCATAGTACGAGTTCATCCAGTGGGTGAGCCCGGCGGCCCCGGAAGACTGGTTCACCAACACCCGCACCGGGCGGTTCAAGAGGGCGTTGGTGTCAAAGATGTTATAGATCTCCTCGTCCTTGAGCAGGCCGTCGGCGTGGATGCCGGCGCGGGTGGTGTTAAAGTCGGCACCCACCAGCGGCGTCATGGGCGGGATCTCGTAGCCCAGCTCGGTCTGGTAATAGTCGGCGATCTCCGAGATCACCTGGGTCTGCATCCCATCGGTGGTGCCGCGCAGGGCGGCGTACTCGAACACCATCGCCTCGAGCGGGGTGTTGCCGGCGCGCTCGCCGATCCCCAGCAGGGTGCAGTTCACGCCCGAGATGCCGTACAGCCAGGCGGTTCCGGCGTTCACCACGGCCCGGTGAAAGTCGTTGTGTCCGTGCCACTCGAGGAGCTCGCTGGCAAAGCCGGCATAGTGGTGCAGGCCGTAGGCGATGCCCGGCACGCTCCGCGGGAGCGCCACGCCCGGGTACGAGATGCCGTAACCCATCGTGTCGCAGGCGCGGATTTTGATCGGGATGCCGCTCTCGTCGGCCAGCGAGCGCAGGGCAGTGGCCAGCGGCAGGACAAAGCCGTAATAGTCGGCCCGGGTGAGGTCCTCGAGGTGTACCCGCGGCCGCACGCCGATCTCCAGAGCGTCCTTGACCACGCCCAGGAACTGGTCCATCGCCTGGCGCCGGGTCATGTTCAGCTTCTTGAAGATGTGATAGTCCGAGCAGGACGCCAGGATGCCGGTCTCCGCGATGCCCATCTCCTTGACGAGGAGGAAATCCTCGTGCCGGGCGCGGATCCAGGCCGTGATCTCGGGGAACTCGTACCCCAGGCTGCGGCAGGCATTCACCGCCTGGCGATCCCTCTCGCTGTAGAGAAAGAACTCGCTCTGGCGGATGATGCCCTTGGGCCCGCCCAGCTCGTGGAGGAACTTGAACAGCTGGACGACCTGCTCGACGGTGTACGGCTCGCGGGCCTGCTGGCCGTCGCGAAAGGTCGTATCGGTGATATACAGGGTCTCCGGCGTGTACATCGGCACGTGCCGGTGGTTGAACGGGATCTTGGGCACCTCATCGTAGCTATACAGGTGCCTGTACAGGTGAGGCTCATCGACGTCCTGGAGTTCGTAGGAATATTCTCTCTGCTCCAGAAGGTGCGAGCGTTTGCTGAACTCTAGCATCTGCGTCTCCTCTTCTCTGCGCGGATGAACTCCTGAGCCTCGGTATGTGGCAGCGCTGAGGTAGCAAAAAGGCCAGCCCCGGGTCTGGATGCTGGCCTGTCAACGGTGACAGCGTACAGGAAACCGACCCGGTTAGCCGCTCGGGGTGCGAGGCGGCCTCGGCCTGAAGGCGATGGCCGTGGTAAGTTGGTCCGAGCCGGTGCGGGCCGTCGTCATGTGGTGGTCTCCTGGAAGCATGAAAGGCGCCCGAAGGGCGCCTTTGCCACCAATTAATGGACATCATATCAGATGGGTGCGGCAGTGTCAAGCATGCGATATACCGCGCTCGCGTGACCGGGCGCGAGTGCCCCTTAGGGCAGCAAGCGCGAGAACTCGAGGTCGTCGAGCAGGAGATTCCCCTCGGCGGTGCGGCTGAATGTGTGCTCGGAATCCTCCAGCGGAGTGTCCTTGGCGGGCGGATCCGCCAGGATCGCGTAGACCTCGTCCCACGACGAGGCCATCTGGCTGCCCCGCATCTGGTCGTACAGGGTGATCCTATTTCCCGATACCCGGTACTTGCCCTCAAAGACGTTGACGCCGTAGCTAGAGGACGAGATGATCGCGACAACGACCTTGTCAAAGGTCCCATCGCCAAAGAACTCGTACACGGTCTGTACCCCCTGGTTGCCCGCCAACAGGGAACGGTCCCAGCTGCCGAGCAGCCACTGGGGGACGTCCCCCGGTCCCCCGGGCGTGGGATCGGGAGTCGCCGTCGGATCGGGAATCGCCGTGGGATCGGGAATGGCCGTGGGATCGGGAATGGCCGTGGGATCGGGAATGGCCGTGGGATCGGGAATGGCCGTGGGATCGGGAATCGCCGTGGGATCGGGAATCGCCGTCGGGCCAGGCGTGACGCCCGAGGGCGCCGCACCCCCGCCCAGGATCAGCGGCAGTCTGACGGCGTAGTTGGCCTGGGCGGCGGCGGCCAGCCAGCCCCAGGAGAGCACCGCGACGAGCAGCGCCAACAGAGCGGCGTTGCGCGCTGCGCGCGACCACCTGGCAGGTGGTCCATCTAGAGAGGAACGATGCGACATTGCTGGTTGCTCCTTTGTCATCGTGACGTGGATGGAGTGAATGGGCCGCAAACCCTCTGCCATGATGTCCACGGGCGCCGTCTTGGTGGCATGGTCGGCGTCCGCATGAGCGCAGAGTGTACTCTGGAACCCGACGCGCCGTCAACGATCTGCCCGGCGAGGATCGGCGCGGGCACTTGGTGCCGGCGGGGGCCGGCACTATACTAACCCCCGAGGGGTGAGTTGTATGCCGCAACGTGACTATGAGAGCCTGCGAGACAGCCTGCGCGTCTTGAGCGAGGTGCTGCCCGCGCTGTCGGCGGGCGCCGGCGCCCCGCCCGATGCGCGCCGTCCCTGGCTGGATCGCCTTCGCCACACGGTCCTCCCCGCCATCGACTTTTCCTTGCCCGTGCTCCTGGTGGGCATCTGTGGGGGGGGCAGCACGGGCAAGTCCACCCTGCTGAACCTCCTGTCGGGCCGACCCCTCTCCCAGGTGGGCTTTCGCGCCGGCCTCACCACCCGGGTCATGTTGGTGGGCCATCCGGAAGTCCTTTCGGGGCCCGAGGTGGCCGAGGCGCTCCTCCATCGCCTCGGCGAGCGGCCGGTGCCGTGGGAGCGCCCCGAGGACACCGTGACGCCGGGCCCACCGCTCTATGCGACGTCCGAGGCGGTGCCCCGTTCGCTCCTGTACATCGACACGCCCGACTTTGACACCGGTGAGGGTGGCCGCCTGGTGAACCGCGAGCGCGCCGAGCCGATCCTGCGCACTGCCGAGGTGATCGTCTATGTGTTCACCAACACGGTGTACAACAACCTCTCCAACACCCGCTTTATGGCCGAGATGGTCGGCGGGATCGGGGGACGGCCGATCGTCCTGGTGTACCGTATCTCCCGGGCGGCGCCCGACGCCGAGGTGCTCGAGCACTGCCGGGTGGTGGGGCAGCGCCTGTATGGCGGTGAGGGCGAACGGGACGGATTCCCCGCCCACGTGGTGGGCGTCTATCGCTCCCACGAGTCCGACGCGGTGGCTCTGGGGCAGGGCCTGCCCACACTGGAGCCGATCGGCGAGGTGACCGCCGGACGGCCACTGGAGACGCTCCTGGCAGATCTCGACGTAGCGGCGATCAAGCGCCACGCGTTTTCCGGCGACCTGGCCACCATCCGCGAGGGCGCCGCGGACGACCTGCACGCCGTGGACGCGGCTGCCCGGCAGGCGGCGCTCTACCGCCGGGCCCTCGAGCACGTGATGACCCAGCACGCCGTCGAGGCGCTGAGCGCCTTTCCGGTCAACGAGGCGGTCTCGCTGGCCACCAGACTCTTTCTGGAGACCAGCCCCACCCACATCCGCATCCTGCGCGGCACCGGGCGGGTGGTCGGCGCGCCGCTGCGTGCGGCCCAGGGCCTGGCCCGGCGGGTAGCGGAATGGTCCGGCGCCGCCGAGCCGCCCCCGCCGCCCCGCGACCTCCACGCAGAACTGGGCCGCTCGCTCCTGGAGGCCGCCAACGCCCTGCGCAACCGCCTCGTGGACGACCACTTGATCGTTCGGGTTGGTGAGGGGGACGACCTCTATCGGGCGGCCCGCGCGGCCGTGTCTGACGGCTCCACCGTGGAGTCCCTGGGCGGGGGCGCCTACAACCTCCACGTCCCCGTGCCGCAGGCCGTGCAGCGGGAAGAGGAGGCCCTGCTGAACCAGGACTGGGAGGCGATCACCCGCACCCTCCGCGCCGAGGTGCCCGATCTCGTCGGGCTGCCCGAGGGCGTCACCGAGGAACTGCGCGAGCAGGTGCGGGGCTTTCGCTCCGAGATGCCCTTCGGGCAGCGCCTCCGCGAGCTGTTCTTTGCGTCGCTCTCGGCCCTGCCGCCGCTCCTGGGCGTGTCGTACACGTTGCTCACCGCCAATCCGGTGGCCGGCGCGGGGATCTGGATCCAGATCGAGGGCCTGTTCGGTGTGAACGACCTCTGGGCGCTGGTCTCCATTCCCGCCTCGGCCGGCCTCAGCGATGAGGAGCGCAAGCAGCTGGAGGCCATGATCACGCCGGTGTTCCGGGTATGGCTGGAGCGGCGGGCCGGCGCCATCGTCGACACGTACGCCCGTACCGTCTGCCGGCCAGCGCTCGAGGCGCTCGAGGGGATCCCGACGCCCGATGACCCGCGCTTGGCCCAGGTGCGGGCGGCCCTGAGCGCCCTCGACGCGGCGCCACACGCCCCCGGGGAGGGCGCACGATGAACGGATCGCAGCAGGCTCCCGACGCCCTGGCCATGCGCAGCGCCGGCGCGCTGGCGTACATCGAGGCGGAGATGGACTCCCTCGAGGAGCAACTCCAACAGGCGCCCGATTGGCGCCCAGCCAGGATGCTCCTGGCGGAACTGGACTGGCTCCGCGGCAAGGTCCGCGAGCTGGCCGACGCCTGGGATCGTAAGCTGGTGGTGGCCATCGCGGGGCCCTCGGGGGCGGGCAAGTCCACGCTTTTGAACGCCCTAGCCGGCCGGGAGCTCTCGCGCACGGGGCTGCAGCGGCCCACCACCCGGGAGGTGGTGGTGTACGCCGCCGCGCGATCCGACGCCGAGCACCTCTTGGAGCACCTGGGCGACGGCGCCGCCGAGGTGCATGTGGCCGCCGACGCCCGGCCGCTCGAGTCGTTCCTCCTGGTGGATACGCCCGACACGAACACCCTCCCCGAGAACCAGCGGCTTCTCGCCCGTGTGCTGGAGCGCGCCGACCTCGTCCTGGCCGTCTTTCCCGTCCAGAACCCCAAGATGCTGGATAACATCGCGTTCCTCGAGCCCTACGTCCGGCACCTGCCCGATGGTGCGGTGACGCCGGTGCTGAACATGGTGGATCGCGTGCCGCGTGAGCAGTTGGACGAGATCGTCGCCGACTTTCGAGTGGCGATCGACCGGCAGTGGGGAAGGGAGCCGGGGCGGGTGTTCCTGGTCTCGGCCCTCGAGGGGGTGCGGGACAACGGCGCCGCGGGAGGGCTTCCGGCGGACGAGCGGCCGCTCCACGACGTGAACGAACTGCGCGAACTGGAGGACCTCCTCTTCTCCTCCCTGAAC
>JAAZBQ010000370.1 GCA_012513725.1 Chloroflexota bacterium | reverse complement strand
TGGAGCCGGCGGTGGCCGAGGGTGGCTTTATCCCCCACGTCGACCATCGCGCCCCCGGCGAGGTCTCCTGGGACAACTATTGCTACTATATCTGGGAAAAGTGTCACATGCTGGGCTGGCCGGAGGAGCGGATCCGGGCCTTCCCTGCTTTTGAGCACTGGCGCCCCTAAGGACCGGGTGAGAACGCGCATCGCCCGGACGTTCGCGCTGCTTTGGCGTGAACGTCCGGGCGATTTGCTTCGCCGGCCTAACGGTCGTGTCGGCTGGGCGGGACCGTGGGGGCGGCAGCGCGGGAACGGCCCGTCGGCGGCGTCACCGCCTCGCCCGCCCGCTCGCCGGCGGCGACCGGCGCAGCAGCCTTCTGGGGGGCGCCGCGCACGTACCGGGCGATCAGGCCACTGAGCAATAGGAACACGGCGCCGTTCAACAGAAAGGTGCTCCCCATGCCCCAGGAGGCCGCTACGGCGGCCCCCAACGACGGCCCCAGCGCCCGGCCGCCGGATCGGGCGCCTGTGGCCAGCCCCAACACCGACCCCCGCCGCTCCGGCGCGGTGGCCTGGGTAAGCAGCGCGTTGGCCGTCGGCATGATTCCGCCGACGAACATCCCATGGACGCCCCGCAGGATGGCCAGCTGCAGCGCCGTGGTGACAAAGGCCTGGGGGATGGCCACGGCGGCCACGCCGAGGCAGCAGGCCACCAGGGCGCGCTTTTGGCCAAAGCGGTCGCCGACATAGCCGATGCCCAGCGCCGCCAGCGACGCGGTCACCGATGACACCGAGGTCAGGGCCCCGGCCAGGGTGGCCAGGCGGTCCGACGCCGGCGCCAACGACTTGATGTACATGGCCAGCACGGGGCTCAGGGTGGAGGCCGCCAGGCTGGTGCCGGTCAGCGCGCCGATCAGGAGCAGCGAGTCGGCGCCGACCATGTTCGTGAACATCGCCCGGCCAAAGCGCATCCGCTCGCGCTTCTTGGGCGCGGCCATGCTCTCCCGGTTCTCCCGGACGAGGAGCAGGACGCCGATCAGCGAGACGACGATCATGCCCGAGGCCATCGGGAACACCGACCGATACCCGAACGCATCGGCCGCCAGCCCGCCGATGAACGGCCCTACGGCGTGGGAGACGAACTGGATCATCTGCATGAGGCCCAGGGCGCGGCCGATCGATTCCTCGGGGGTGGTGGTGGCTACCAGAGTCATCGCCGCCGCCACCGTTCCGCTGAACGCACCCTGGACGATGCGCAGGATGAGGATATGCGTTGGGTTCTGGGCCAGGCCCATCAGGAACGCGATGAGGGATCCCGCCGCCATGGCGCGGATGAGCATCACCTTCCGCCCGTGGCGGTCGGCCAGGCCGCCCCAGATGGGGGCGGCAATCATCATGGAGATCGCCCCGCCGGTCTGAAAGGCGGCGGCCCAGCTCATGGCCGCCGCGTCGCTCACCCCGCTGAGCTCCTGGATGTAGTAGGGGATGAACGATCCGTACAGGGAAAACCCTACCAGGGTCAAGAACTGCGCGGCGCACAACACCAAGAGGTTGCGCTTCCAATGCCTCATCACGGCTCCGTATCAGTGGCCCAATGTGCGCCCTGGCGTCGGGGTGGATCCAAGGGGAATAGCATACCGATAAGGATAGCCCTAGTCGACGAATGCGTCAAGGCAAAGCTTTGACGTGCAACTATTTCCGCGTTGCGACAAGTTGCAGGAATGCACCCGCCCGCATATTATGGTGAGACGATAGCCGTGCGTGGATCCATCAGGCTGCATGCGGCACGGCCGGCGTCGTTGTCTCCGTTCTGTATGCAGTGCGCCCCCGCGCCGCGGGGGGCGCACTGCTAGCACATGCTCCACCTACCGTTCCAGGCCCGGTGGCCTGGCCCGCGGCATCGGTCGCACCGCTGAGACCGGCCGCATTGCTGCTGATATCACGAAAGGTCGATAGGCAAGATGAAGCGCTTTCTGGGCATCGCTCTGGTGATCGTCGTGGTGGTGGGCGTGTGGCTCGTCTACACGAACACTCGCGAGGTGGCTGCTGGTTTGCCGGAGGGTATCGCCACCGCTCCGGTGCAGCGAGCCAGCATCGATGCGGTCGTTTCCGCGACGGGAAACCTGACGCCCGAGCGCAGCCAGGCGCTGGCCTTTGGCGCCAGCGGACGGGTCGCCGAGGTGCTGGTCGCCGAGGGGCAGTCGGTGGAGGCCGGGCAGCCCCTGGTGCGCCTGGACACGGTCGACCTCGAGCTCAGCCTGGAGCAGTCCAAGGCGTCGCTGGCCGTCAGCGAGGCCAACCTGGTGCGGGCGCGCCAGGCCCCCAGCGAGGAGGAGTTGGCCTCTGCCCAGGCCGCCGTGACCGCCGCCGAAGCGGCCCTGGCCGGCCTGCGTCAGGGGCCCAGCGACATCGACCGGCGTCTCGCCGACCTGAACGTCGACCAGGCCAAGAACTCCCTCTACGGCGCCCAGGGCAACCGCGATGCCATCGCCGGCAACCCGGCGGCCGGCGGCGGCAGTCTGGCCACCGCCGAGGCGCAGGTTCTCAACGCTGAACTCGCCGTCACCATCGCAGAACTGAACCGGGAGCAGCTGCTGCGCGGGGCCGATGCCTCGGCCATCCGCAACGCCGAGTCGCAGCTGGCCCAGGCGCGCGCCAACCTCGCCCGGCTGCTGGGCCTCCCCTCCGAGGAGGACATCCGCGTCGCGGAAGCGCAACTCCAGCAGGCCCAGGTGAACGTCTCCCTCGCCGAGCGACGCCTCGCCGACGCCGTGCTCGTGGCGCCCTTTGCCGGAGAGGTGGGGTCCCTCACCGTCCATGCGGGAGACTCGGTCACCCCGGCGACGCCGATCGCCACCCTGGTGGACACCGGCGCCTATCACCTCGAGATGAGCATCGACGAGAC
>JAAZBQ010000369.1 GCA_012513725.1 Chloroflexota bacterium | reverse complement strand
CTTTTGCGGAGTCTGGCGCCGTGCCGGCGCCGGCCGGCCAGGGCGACGTAACAGACACGGACGAGGACGCCTGTTCCGACTGCGCCAGGGACCCCCTCGCGCCGGACGCCCCGCAGTCCGAGTTCCCACAACTCCTTGCTCCCACCTGGGACAGCGCCAGCGGCGAAGGGCGGCTGGGCGTTGCGATCTACTACTCGCCGAGCTGCGGCCACTGCACGGTCTTTCGGGAGGAGGTCTGGCCGGCCATCGCGGAAGAGTACCGCGAGCGCCTGGACGTGGCGTGGGTGGATGTCAGCGAGGCCGAGGGCATGGCCGCCCTGGAGGCCACCGAGGCCCGGCTGGGCACCCGAGCGCCGGACATCCCCGTCGTGGTGGTAGGGGCCGATGCATACCTCTATGATCTGGACATGGGGCGCCTGGGGGACGCGGTGCGTGCGGCCATCGAGGAGGGCCTCGAGTCGGGGACCGCATCCTCCGGCGAGGTGGGGGAATCCGCCGAGCCTGGCGGGGCCCCAGCGCCGGCTGCCGGGAATGAGGCCATCCACGTGGCCTATGTGGAAAAGGACGGCTGCTCCGACTGCGCCAGGGCGCGCCTGGTGCTGGACGCGCTGCAGCCCGAGTACCCCCAGATGGTCGTCACCACCTGGAACAGCGTCCGCGACGCCGCGCTCGTAGAGGCCGCCGGGCAACACCTGGGTCTCCCCGATGCAGACCGGCTGTTGGCGCCCTCGGTGTACGTGGGGAGCCAGGCGCTCCTCGGCGACGACATCACCCTGGCGAACGTCCGGACGTTCCTGCAAGAGTACGCGCCCTCGGGGGCGCCGGCGTTCTGGGAGGGGTTGGAGGTCACCGCGGGGCGGGAGAGCATCGCTGCCCGCTTTGCCCGCATGGGGCCCCTGGCCGTCGTAGCGGCCGCGCTGCTGGATGGCATCAACCCTTGCGCGTTCGCCACCATCCTGTTCTTCGTCTCCTACCTGGCCGTGAGCCGGCGGTCGCGGCGGGACCTGCTGTTCATCGGGCTGACCTTTACCGCGGGGGTGTTCGTCACCTACCTCCTGGTGGGGTTGGGGGCCATGCGTCTGTTGCAGTTGGCCTCGGCGATCCGTATCGTGGGCCCCATCCTGTACGGCGCGATGGCCGTCGGCTGCCTGGTGCTGGCCGGCCTGAGCCTGTACGACTATATCCTCGCGCGGCGGGGCCAGCTAAAGGACATGCGGCTGAACCTTCCCGAGGGGCTGCGGGAGCGGATCCGGGGGCGCATCCGCGCGGCGAGCGGCGCCTATGTCGGGGCAGCCTTTGGCTCGGGACTCATCGTCTCACTGCTGGAACTGGCCTGCACCGGGCAGGTGTACCTACCCACGATCTCTTTCATGGTCACCGTGCCAGAGATGCGCGGCTCGGCCATCGCCTACCTGCTGCTGTACAACGTGGCCTTTGTGGTGCCGCTGGTGGTGGTGCTGCTCCTGGCCGTGTACGGGGTGAGCGCTATGCGGGTGCAGGATTGGTTCGTGCGCAACGCGGCGCGCACCAAGCTGCTGATGTCGGCGCTGTTTGCCGTCCTGGCGGGCCTCCTGGCCACCCAGGCGGTGGGGCTGTAGGTCGCCCGGCGGCCACTAGACCGGTCGGTATAGAGGGGCTCCGCGGCACAATCAGTGCCGTGGAGCCCCTTGGTTCGCCGGTTCACCTGCGTTCAGGGTGGTTCAGCCAATACTGGGCCTACTCTGCCCCGTGTACCGCCATCCGGGCGCCCTCGTCGGTCAGGAGCGCCGCCAGCGCGGCCACCGGGCGCTCGTACTCGCAGGTGTAGATGGCCTCGGCCAGCGCCTCGGGCGTGTGCCCCGCCAGGGCGATGGGCGTGGGCTCGGTGCGCTCGTACGTGGCGATGAGCAGCGCCTCTCCCGCCGCCGGCGCCACCCGCCGCACGGCCAGCTGGTCCTCGGCGACGATGGCCAGGTAGGCCTCCTCCCGCGCCTGGTCGACGCCGGCCGCGATGCGCGGCGTGTTCAGGTCGTCGTGCTCGTAATCCATCGCCAGCAGGGCCAGCGCCAGGGCGTCGCGCAGCGGATAGTCCAGGTAGACCTTGTCGATGGCCGGGTCCACGTGGCTGCCGTTCGCCACGATGGTGACGTCCCCACGCTGCCGCAGGCAGTTGTACGAGATGTAGGGGTTGTCGCTCGGCGGCGCATCCGCTGTCGGGAGCACGACGGCGCGATCTCTCTGGATGGTGATGCGCCGGTTGGGGAACGACCGCGAGGAGACCCGGTACCCCAGGTACCAGTCCCCGGGCGACGTCCGACCGACGATGACGAACCGTCCGATGTACATGATCGTCTCCTATCGAGTGGCAGGTGGGCCGCTACGACCAGCCCAGCGCGTAACACGCCTCATACATGGCCACGACGTTCTCCGCCGGCCCCACGGCCTGGATGTTGTGGCAGGGCGCCAGGATGTACCCGCCGCCGGCGCCCAGGATGCGCAGGTTGTCCTCCACCTCGCGCTGCACCTCATCGACGGTGCCAAAGGCCAGGGTGTACTGGTTGTCCATTCCCCCGTGGAACACCAACTGCTCGCCGAAATCGCGCTTGAGCCCCTCGCGCTCCATCCCCTTGCAGCGCCACTGGATGGGGTTCAGGACGTCGATGCCCGCTGCGATCATGGCGGGGATGATCGGCCGGATGGCGCCGTCGGAATGGTGGAACACATAGGCCCCCGCCGAGTGCGCCAGGTCGATCATGCGCTTCATCCGCGGGATGAGGAACTCGTGGATCTGGGCAGGGGAGAAGAGCAGGCTCTCCTGGCTGCCCATGTCCTCGGCCACGTAGGTGATCATCACCCGATCGGGGATGGCCTCATAGATGCGCAGGGTGTTCTGGTAGGCCAACTCAAAGAGCCGGTCCAGGCAGTGGTGGACGATGTCGGGGTGCAGGATGAGGTCCATGAAGGCCTGCTCCTGGCCGCGCAAGGCCTTGTAGGTGAGGAACGGCTCCGAGCCGCCGCCCCGGATGGGATAGTCCTCCCATCCCTCGATCTGCTTGGGCAGGTCGGCATAATCCCACCAATCGGGCGAGGGCCAGGTATAGTTCGCCTCGATCTCCTCGACGGAGCCGTAGGGGGCCAGGGGGTTGGCGGCGACCTCCGAGTAGGCGCCCGTGCCATAGTCCACCGTGCGGTGGGGCACACCATAGACGTCGCAACCGGCGGGGAGGGGCGGGCCGACGTAGCGCCCTCCCACCGTCTTGGGCCGGTCGATGTGCAGGCGGCGCAAAAGCTCCGGCTCGCTCTCCACGCCGAGATGGGTCATCAGCTTGGCCGTGGCCTCGTCGGTGGCCCAATAGTCGGTCGGGATGCGGTCGGGCTGCTCGCGGCGCAAGACGGCCAGCCAGCGCTCGCGGGGCGTCATGGTCTCCTGGGGCATGGGGCCTCCTGGGCGGGTAAGGGGCGGTGCAGCAGACGCATTGTAGGGCAGGGGTCGGAAGGGGGTCAACCGAGGGAAGGGGAGGGGGAGCCCGCGCCATGCGCGGCTTGACGACCGGGCCGAATCTCTGTAAGATGCCTCCTAGTATAATGGGGCAAGAGTGCCACCCGCGATGCGTCACCCCGCACTGGAGCGCCGGTTACGGCGCTCTTTCTGTACGCGGCGGCGATGGGGCGCAGACGGCCGTCGTGAGCGCGCATAGGCCTGCCCCTAGGGTGTAGACCCGGATCGGCGGTTCCGGTGCGACGTCGTGTATGAACCCGTGCAGCAACTGAAAGGGAGAAGACGATGCAGTATGAGGTCAAGAACAAACGGCTAGCCGAGTGGGTCCGCGAGGTGGCCGAACTCGTCCAGCCAGACGACGTCTACTGGTGCGACGGCAGCAAGGAAGAGTACGACCGCCTGATGCAAGAGGCAGTGGAGATGGGCGCGGCAACGCCCCTCCCCAAGCGTCCGAACTCCTTCCTCTTCCGCTCGGACCCCAGCGACGTTGCCCGCGTCGAAGCCCGGACGTACATCTCGTACCCCGACAAGGAGCAGGCTGGCCCCACCAACAACTGGATCCATCCCGATGAGCTCAAGGCTACCATGCGCGAGCTCTACAGGGGCTGCATGAAGGGCCGGACGCTGTACGTGATCCCCTTTTCCATGGGCCCGCTGGATTCTCCCATGGCCAGGATCGGCATCGAGATCACCGACAGCCGCTACGTGGTGTGCAACATGCACATCATGACCCGGGTGGGCACCAAGGTCGTCGAGAAGCTCGGCGAAGACGGCACGTTCGTGCCCTGTCTGCACTCGGTGGGCGCGCCCCTCGAGGAAGGGCAGCAGGACGATCCCTGGCCCTGCGCCCCGATGGAGAAAAAGTACATCAGCCACTTTCCCGAGGAGGACCTCATCTGGTCGTTCGGGTCGGGCTATGGCGGCAACGCGCTGCTGGGCAAAAAGTGCTTTGCGCTGCGCATCGCCTCGGCGATGGCCAAGCGCCAGGGCTGGATGGCCGAGCACATGCTCATCCTGCGCCTGACCAGCCCCGAGGGTCGGCAGTACCACATCGCCGCCGCTTTCCCTTCGGCCTGCGGCAAGACGAACCTGGCCATGATCCAGCCGACGATCGAGGGTTGGAAGGCCGAGACGATCGGCGACGATATCGCCTGGATGCAGATCGGCCCCGATGGTCGCCTGTACGCCATCAATCCCGAGTCTGGCTTTTTCGGCGTGGGCCCCGGCACCTCCTACGACTCGAACCCCATGGCGATGGAGTCGCTCAAAGAAAACACCATTATGACCAACACGGCGCTCACCGACGATGGCGACATCTGGTGGGAGGGGATGGACGGCCCCAAGCCCGATCACGCCATCGACTGGAAGGGTCGCCACTGGACGCCGGACAAGACCGAGCCCGCCGCGCACCCCAACGCCCGGTTCACCGCGCCGGCCTCCCAGTGCCCGATCATCAGCCCGGACTGGGAAAAGCCCGAGGGCGTGCCCATCGACATCTTGATCTTTGGCGGACGGCGCGCCAGCCTGGTGCCCCTCGTGTTCCAGTCCTACGACTGGGATCACGGCGTCTTCCTGGGCTCCACCGCCAGCAGCGAGACCACGGCGGCCAACATCGGCTCGGTGGGCAACCTGCGCCGCGACCCCTTTGCCATGACGCCCTTCTGCGGCTACAACATGGCGGACTATTTCCAGCACTGGTTCGATATGGGCGATCGCCTGGGTGACAAGGCCCCACACATCTTTTACGTGAACTGGTTCCGCAAGTCGCCCGAGGGCAAGTTCATCTGGCCGGGGTTCGGCGACAACAGCCGCGCCCTCAAGTGGATGTGCGAGCGCGTGGACGGCAAGGCCGGAGCGCGCGAGACGGCCATCGGCTATATGCCGTCGGAGGAGGATCTGGACCTCACCGGCCTGGACATGCCCGCCGAGGACCTCGCGGAGCTGCTCGAGGTGGATGAGGAGGGCTGGAGGGCCGAGGTGCCTACCATCGACTCCTTTTACGCCGACTTTGGCGAGCGCCTGCCCGAGCGCCTGCGGGAGCAGCTGCGCAAGCTAAAGGAGCGCCTGGGCTAGGCGTTCCATCGCATCCGACGAGACGATCGCGACGCCGAGACCCCAGCGGGTCTCGGCGTCGCGGCCTATGGAGGGACGAGATGAGCGAGGAGCAACAACCCTACATTCGCCTGGACCAGTTCCTAAAGGTGGTGGACGCCGTCCAGTCGGGCGGCCAGGCCAAGCACCTGATCCAGGGCGGCGAGGTGCTGTTGAACGGGTTCGTGGAGACGCGGCGCAGCAAGAAACTTCGCGAGGGCGACCGCGTGGAGCTGGGGGGAACGACCTACGAGGTACACCTGCCGATCGGCTGAGCGCTAGGTGTTGTGCGACCCTTCCGATTCGGCCTCGTCGGGCAGGAGGTAGGAACGGGTGATGTCCAGCCACATCCGCTGGCGCTCCCCCTCGTCGCGTTCCACGGTAAAGGTCAGGCTCCGGTAGAGGGCCATGGCTCGGGCGTTGGACTTGGTGACCACGAGGGTGAGGACGCGGCGCCCCCGGGCGCGCGCCGTGGCGATGGCGTCCAGCATCACCCGGCGCCCGATCCCCTCTCCCCAATGGTCCTCGACGACCTGGATGTGCCGGACATGGGCCCCATCGCGGCCGGGGAAGGCCAGCCACAGCCAGGCCACGATGGCGTCGTCGTCCTCGTAGATGAACACCTCGTCCCGCCGCGCGCTGGACTCCAGGGAAGCCGTAAAGACCCAGGAATCAAAGCGTCGTCCCGGGAAGTTGATCTCCCACGATCGGCGGTGTAGTTCCAGGAGCGTGTCCAAGTCCCGCTCATAGTGCATTGGCCGACGTTTCATCGTCGCACTCCGGGGCCAGTATTTGCGTCGTCGCGCCAAGCATACGTTCGCCCAGCCCTAGTGGCAAATGGCGCGCAGGTTGAGGACGGGGAAGGGGCATAGAGCCCCGGAGTCGAGGGCAAGCAGCCACAAGGACGGAGGCAGGCCACACGTGCGGGGCAGGACGTCGCGCCGGCTGCTGCCTGGCGCCCCCTACTCGAGCCAACGGGCGGAGAGCGCTTCCAGGGTGCCGTCGGCGCGCCAGGCGGTGAGGGCTTGGTCCACCGCGCTGATCAGGTCGGGGGCATCGATGCTCGCCGCGATGACATAGGGCTCGTCGGTGAGGGGCGAGCCCGCCACGCGCCAGGGCGCGCCGTGTGCCTGGGCCTCGGCAAGGTACGTGTAGGCCTGTACCCGGTCGCAGAGTACCCCGCCGGTGGCGGGATCGGCCATGAGGGCCAGGACGTCGGCGGGCTCCCGGCCCGGCGCGATCTCGATCTCCAGCGCCCGGTCGCGGGCCAGGCGGCGGGCCAACTGGTGCCCCTCGGCGCCCAGCTCCACGGCCAGGCGGCCATCCCCCAGGTCGGCGATCTCCTCTGCGGGGTCGTCCGCCCGCACGAGGAGCACCTGCCCGGCGTTCAGGTACGACTGGGAGTAGCGCAGATCGCGGGTCAGCGTGCGGTCGTAGGGCAGGGCGGAGATGATGAGGTCGAACTTGTCCGCGCGGAGGGCGTCGTACAGGCCGTCGAAATGGACGTTGACGAACTGCACCTGCACCCCCCAGCGCTCGCCCAGGGCCCGGGCGAGGTCCACGTCGTACCCGGAAAAGACCCCTGCGTCGTCCACCACCTCAAAGGGCGGGTAAGAGGCGTCCATCCCCACGCGCAGCAGGCCATCGCGCTGGATGCGCGCCCAGGTGCGGTCCGCCTCGCCCAAGAACCCGCCGTGCCCCAGGAGCACCCAAGCGACCGCCCCCACGACCGCCGCAGCGAGCGCCCACCACCCGATCCGCCGGCTCATGGCATCTCCTCCAGGTACTCGTAGGGCTCGCCCGCGGCATAGTGGCGGACGTCCTGGTAGACGGGCTTGGCCACGAACTCGGGGGAGACAAAGGTGTAATAGTCCTGGTAGGTGTGCTGGGGCCAGGGGTAGCGAAACGCCCACAACGCCACCGCCTCACACCAGGGCCACTCCTCCCGGGCCTTTTCAAAGGCGCGTACCGTGTAGGCGATGCGCTGGTAGGGACGCACCGCCTTGGTCCAGCGGGGGTGGTCGTTCCAGCCCCCCTCGGTGATGTAGGCGGGCTTGTGCTCATCGCCGTTGCGCACCATGACCTCGCGGAGGAGTTCGGCCCGGGAGTAGTTGATCTGCTCGGGGTCCGGCGGATCGTCGGGCGGGAAGGTGAGCCCGTAGGCGTGGATTGCCAGTCCGTCAAAGTAGGGCGCTGCGCCGGCGTCGTACATCGCCTGGAGGAACAAGAGGTCATCCAGGCCCCACTCGCTGCCCGGGGGCGCCAGGGTGGGGGCCAGGCCGGCGGCCAGCACCTGCACGTCGGGATCGGCCTCCTTGGCGGCCTCGTAGGCGAGGCGGAGGAGCTCGGTGTAGGCCTCGGGATCAGGGGTGCGGTAGCCCCATTCGAAGGCCAGGTTTGGCTCGTTCCAGATGACCACGTGCTCTACTCGGCCGCGGTAGCGGGCCACAAAGGCGCCGACGAACGCCGCGTAATCGGCGAAATGGTCGCGATCCAGGTAGCGGTAGGTGGTCTCCTCGGGACGGGCCCACTGGGGGACAAAGTCGATCCGGGCGATCACCCGCAGCCCCTGGTTCAGGGCGTGCTCGATGACCATGTCGGGATGGGTCCAGTCGTAGCGGCCCTGGACCGACTCATAGTAGCCCCAGGGGAAATACTCGACGATCCAGGGGCTGCCCATCTCGCGGACCATCTCCAGGGTGCGCTGGACCTTCCACTCTTCCACCTCGTCGGTGAGGCGGGTGTGCACGCCGATGAGTGGGTTGCGGGTGACGACGGTCTGCGCGGGCCCCATCACCACGAGGCGCTGGGGTGGGGCGCTGAAGGTATAGAGCGCCAGGCCGATGACCGACAGCCGGGCAACCGGCCGCAGGGGCAGCATGGCGATCGTGCGACGTACGAGAGCCAGCCAACGGGGCACGATGCTTTTGTCGCCCTCCAGGGGTTGTGATATACTCGGTTCGTTAGCGCCCCAGTAGCTCAGAGGATAGAGCAGAGGTTTCCTAAACCTTGTGCCGGGGGTTCGACTCCCTCCTGGGGCACCACCTGCCGAACAGGCTCCTGCCGGCTGCCGGGCCGCGCGGGAGCCGCTCTGTTTTCGGCGGCCAGAGGATAGCACGGTCGGGCGGCAGCACCAAGTGGGTGGCGCCTAGCCCTGGGGAGACCGTACGCGGGGGCTTTGGCGGCGGGCGCCGGCTCAGCGCGACTGCATCACGCTGCGCAGCGTCTGCTCGGCGGCGGCCGTCCCGGCGGCATCCTGGAGGGCCGCTCGGAGCGCCTCGGCGAGTTCGGCGCGTTCGACGTAGGCGGCGTGGCGTTCGGCATCCGGTTCCAGGTGGAGCGATACGTGGACGGCCGCCTCCACCGCGGCCTCTGCCGAGGGGTACAGTCCCGTGCCGACGCCGGCCAGGAGCGCGGCGCCGAGGGGTCCGGTGTCGGCGACCTGGGGGCGCTCGATGGGCAACCCGAGGACGTCGGCCGTCAACGCCAGCCAGCGCTCGGAGGCCGCCCCGCCGCCCACCGCCCGCAGCACCTCCACCCCCAGCCCCGCCCGTTCGCAGCGGGCCAGCGCCTCGGCCACCCGATAGGTGAGCCCCTCGAGGATGGCGCGGATGATCTCCCCCCGGGAGGTGGCATGGGTGACGCCCAGGAGGGCGGCCTGCGGTTCGCCGTCTGCCACCGGGTTGCCGAGGCTCACCTCGGGCAGCGCCAACAGGTCCGTGGGCTCGTCGGGCATCTCGGAGATGAGCAGGTCGTACACGCCGACGCCGCCACGCTGGGCCTCGCGCTTTTCCAGAGGGGCCAGGTTGTCGCGGTACCAGCGCAGGGTGCGCTCGCCGTAGGCGCCCTCCCACTCGCTGAGAAAGAGGCCGGGAACCACGTGGTGGGCGATGCCCAGCCCCTGGGAGAGCATCAGCGCGGTGAGCGGGATGGCCTGGAAGGCCGGCGACAGGCGGAGGGTGGCGCCCAACTCGTAGAGGGCCTGACCCGCCTGCACCACACCGGCCCCCAGGGCCCGGCAGGCCCCTTCGTCGCCGCCCAGCACCAGGCGCGCCCCCCGTGGCAGGCCCCAATCCTGCATGGCGCGGGCCGTGGGGGCGCCGATGGGGGTGCCCGCCGGCATCAGTTCGGGCAGCATCCGGCGGGGCAGGCCACAGGCCTCCGCGAGTTCTCGCGACCACGTCCGCTGCATGACGGCGAGGGGAAAGGCGCGCCCTGCCTGGGTATAGTCGCACACGGCAGAGCCGCCAAGGAGTGCGCCGATCACCACGCCGAGGGGCGCCACGCGCCAGGCGCGCTGGAGGATCTGGGGGCGCTCGCGGCGAAGCCAGCAGAGCAGGCCCAGCGCGTCGCCGCGACCCGCCAGCCGGCCGGTGATCTCAAAGTAGCGCTGCACCCCGAGACGCTGTTCGGCTTCATGGCCGAGGGCGGTGTCGTCTGCCACGCCGAGCAGGCAGGGCCCCAACGGGGTGCCCTGGGCGTCCAGCGCCACGATCCCGTCGCCTGTGCCGCAGACCGCCACCGCCGTCACGGGGTCCGCCTCGCACTGGGCCGTCACCTGGCGGGCAGCCTCAGAGACGGCCTGCCAGACTTCCGGGACGTCGATCTCGATGGCCGCAGACGCCCGGACCTCCGGTCGGTAGCCGCGTGCCGCTTGGGCCAACCGGGTGCCGTCCGCGGCGTACGCCGCCACGAGACACCGCCTGCTGTCCACCTCCACGCCGAGTAGGCTCATCTGTCACCCCCGCCCGGGGCCCGCGCGAGGAACGGGGGGCCCCGCGTCCCCATCATACTAGACGATAACCGCGGCGTCAATGGGTGCGCGAGCAGAAGGCAGGGGTGGGTGGTGTGGAGCGCAGGCTACTGGCGCTCAGAACATCGGCGGCGACTCGGCGCGTGTACCGGTTGCGGCCGTGCGCTCGGGCTTGAGCTCGGCCACCACCTCGCCCACGGCGTCGCGCAACTCGGCGAACACGGCCTCGATGGACTGCGTGGCGTCGATGCAGTGAAAGTCGTACTCGGCGGCCAGGCTATCGAACTGCTCTAGCATGCGCGACTGGTAGGCCAGGTACGAGCGGTAATAGTCGCTGTCGGGGGAAAAGTCCATGCCCGATTCCCAGTAATCGAACCCACCCGAGCGTAGGGCCCGGGGCACCAGGGTCTCCACCGGGCAACGGAGGTAAAAGACGGCATCGGGCACCAGGGCAAAGCCGAGCGCAGAGCGGATCCACTGGGCGTCTACCCCGCGCACCACCCATCGGGCGATGAGCGAGTACATGTAGCGGTCGGTGAGCACCACGAACCCCGCCCGCAACGCCGGGATGATCTCTCGCTCCAGGCGATCGGCCAGGTCGGCAGCGTAAAAGAGGGCCATGGTGAGCTCGCCGAGGGTGTGGCCGCGCTTGGCCGCAGCGATCCCCGTGCCGGCCAGATCCGAGCGCTTGAGCCCGCTGGAAGACACCGCATAGCCGCCGGCCTCCAGCCACTCGCGGAGCAGGGCCACCTGCGTCGAACGGCCCACGGCGTCGGGGCCCTCGACGGCGATCAGCTTGCCCGCCAGATCCTCGTCGTCCATCCCCGGCAAACCGTGCCCAAAGAAGGTCAGGCTGGTCATGCGCGCGCCTCCCGTCCCGGTTGGTCCAGGTAGTGGCCGGATAGCTGCTCCGCGGCCAGGGTCCGCTGGTACGGGTTCTTTTCCGCCCGCAGCGCCCCATCCAGGAGCGGTTCCACCACCAAGCGCACCAACTCTTGCTGGTGGACGATGGTGTCGGACGCATCCACGGCGTGCAGGCCGAACTCGCCCACGATCGTCTCGTACTCGCGCAGGATGCGCCCCTGAAAGATGCGGTAGCACTCATAGGGGTCGTCACTCAGCCCGAGGTCGAGGCCAGCCTCGTAGAACTTGAGCTGGGGCCGCCCGACGATGATGCGCCGGAGCGATTCCTCTAGTGGCACACGAAAGTAGAACGCAACGGTCGGCTTGACGGCAAAAGAGTACAGGTCTCGCACCCACTCAGAGTTCACGCCTCGTGCGCCGTCGCGGGCAAAGGCGGTATAGATGTAGCGATCGGCCAGAACGATCGCGCCGGCCTTGAGGGCCGGCAGGATCTGCTGCTGGTAGCGATGGCAAAAGTCCACGGCGTGGATGAGGCTAAAGGTCGTCGGCGTGAGGAGATGCTTCTTTTTGGCGCGCTTGGTGGTGCGGCGCACCAGCGGCGAAGAGTTCCACTCGCTGAACGACACCAGGTAATCGGAGGCAATGAGCCACTTGTGGAGGAGGTCCAACTGCGTGCTCTTGCCCGATCCGTCGATGCCCTCGACGATGAACAACTTGCCGGGAAGGGGCGTTCCATCCGGAAGCCAGGCCATCCAAACCCTCCCTTGTATGCAGTCGCAACTGCTGGGCAGAGGTGGTCACGGTTCGTGGTGGAGGGAAGCAAAGCACAGTGTATGAGGCGATTGTAGTCCCGAGTGCCTCCGCCGTCAACGGTG
>JAAZBQ010000368.1 GCA_012513725.1 Chloroflexota bacterium | reverse complement strand
CGCCCCAGGCCCAGCCACAGCCCGCGCCGGCCGCGGCGGCCCAGGCGCCCCGGCTGGTCATCGCCACCAGCGGGATCGAGATCCCGCTGCCCACCGGGCAGCAGGTGGTGGTCGGGCGCGAGGATCCCTACACGGGCGTCTATCCCGACGTGGACCTCTCGCCACACGGTGGTGAGGAGGGCGGCGTCTCGCGGCGGCATTTTCGCATCGCCCAGTCCGGCGGCCGCTACACCGTCGAGGACCTGAACAGCACCAACATGACCTACGTGAACCGCCAGCAGCTGCAGCCCGGCGCGCCCGTGGCGCTGAGCGATGGCGACGAGATCCGTGCCGGCCGGGTGCGGATGACCTTCCGGGCATCGTAGGCGTGCGTTCGACGAATGTCCGGCGGACGGCCCGCACCGCGCGGCGCCCGCGCGCTGCGAGGCCTCCGCCGGGTCTGCCCGCGGGCCCGCGGCGCATCGTAAGCGGAGCTGTGTGAGACTGTGGACCGTACGTGTCCGTTCTGCCA
The DNA here is from genome assembly GCA_012513725.1 of Chloroflexota bacterium. Taxonomy (GTDB): domain Bacteria; phylum Chloroflexota; class Anaerolineae; order UBA1429; family UBA1429; genus JAAZBQ01. The sequence continues at coordinate 8,407 of JAAZBQ010000368.1, read as the reverse complement.
ACAACCGGTACGCCCCCAGGCGCGCTTTTGCCCCCACTGCGGCTCGCTCCTCGATGCGCGGCTGACCCAGGGGATGCCGCTCAAGGGCGGCGACTATGTCATCGAGCGCCGGCTGACCGCCGGGGGCATGGGCTCGGTGTACTTGGCGCTGGATCGTCGCGCGTTCGACCGGCGCGTGGTGATCAAGCAGATGCTCGAATACTATGACGCCGCCGACCCCGAGGAGCGGGCCGCGGCGCAGCAGCGCTTTGAGGAGGAGGGGCGCACCCTCGCCTACCTGCGCCACCCGGGCATCCCCGAGATCTATACGTTCTTTTCCGAGCACGGGCGCTATTACCTGGTGATGGAGCACATCGAGGGAGAGACCCTCGAGGCGTTCGTCACCCACCTGGATGCCCAGGGGCGCACCGTGCCCCGGCGGCTCCTGCCCATGGAGGACATCCTTCGCTACGTCATCCAGGCTTGCCGCATCCTAGAGTACTTGCACGTGCGCCCCCGGCCGGTGGTCCACGGCGACGTCAAGCCGGCCAACCTGATCGTCGAGCGGCAGCTGGGCTACGTGCGGCTGGTGGACTTTGGCACTGCCACCGAGCGGCACGACGGGCACAGCCCCGAGGCCACGGGCAACGACACGGAGGCCTATGGCACCGACGGCTATGCCGCCCCCGAGCAATATCGGGGCAACGCCGCGCCGCAGTCCGACGTGTTCGGGCTGGCCGCCACCGCCTACCACCTCCTAACCGACGACGATCCCACCGCCCATCCGTTCAAGTGGCCGCAGATGGCCAAGCTACCCCGGGAGATCGCCCTGGAGCTGGAACGGTGCCTGCGGACCGAGCCGGAAAAGCGCTCCACCGCCTCGCAGCTGCGCCAGGGGCTGGAGGCGATCGCCACCCCCAAGCGGGCGCTGGAGGCGTTCACCTTTCCCGGCGGCGGGCAGATCCGCTCGGTCACCGCGCTGCCGGCGCTCTCCGACGAGCACTGGGACGCGGCGCGCTCCTTTTTGTACAAGGGCGATTTCCAGCGCTGGCTCCGCGACATCAACCGGCTCGACCTGGTGGTGGCGGCCGATGAGATCATCGGCTCTCACGAGAACCCCGACGCCGGCCTGGAGGCCTTTTTGCGGGCGGTGGATCCCGGCATCCCGCGCCCCAAGGTCTCCAGCGCCCCGGCCAAGGTGGATCTAGGCGCCGTGGCCCGGGAGGCGGCGCTGATCCGGACCGTCACCCTGGAGAACACCACCCGGGGCTATGTACAGGCCGAACTGTCCACGTCGGAGCCTTGGCTGGAGGTCAAGCCGACCCGGGCGCACCTGTGGTCCGGCATCCCGGTGGACGTCCACGTCCACGTCCACGCCGAGGGGTTCCCCTTTCGCAGCGAGCAGTCGGCCGAGGTCACCGTGCAGCCCGAGGGGCTGGACCCGATGGTGATCCCGGTGACGGCGTCGGTGTCGCTGTGGCGCGAGGCCTGGCGGATCTTTCAGCGGATGTTGGCCGGCGCGCTGCCCGGGGCCTGGCGCACCACGGTGGCCTGGTGGCGGTGGCTGAACCGCATCGGGCGGGCCATCGGGAGGCCGTTCGCCCGGCACGACTGGCTCTTTTGGCTCCTGTGGTTGGTGCTGAGCGGCGCGGCGTTCTACCTGCTGACCATCTACCCCCAGGCCCTGGCCACGGTGCTGGCCTATCTGGGCACGGCGCTGCCGCCGGATGAGGTGTCCGTGCACCTGGTGCGGGCGTTCGTGGCGATCCTCGGCCCGCCGACGCTGGCCGTGGGCCTGTGGCTCATCGCGCTCCTCGTGGTGACGGGGGCCGGGCTCCTGATCGGCGGCCTACGCGGCGCCTGGCGCTCGTTCTTCCGCTGACGGAAGGGCAAGGAGAGGATCACTGCCCCAAGGCAGACCGGGGACGTCGGTAACACGAGCAGAGGGACCCCCGCGGGGGTCCCTCTCTCGCGTGCTGCAAAGGCAGCGGGGGCCATCACGTGCCATCGGTGAGCCGCTCTGCCCTCGCCCCGGCCGCAGGCTGCGCCCACCGCCGCACTCCCTCCCACCCCTCCCTCTCCACCACACTCTTCCTAACCCGCCATCCCGGATAGCCCATGGCGCCGCGGCGCCACCGGTGGAGCGACCAACAGGAAGTAAGACAGGATTCACACGATGGGGCCTCGCGGGCGTCCGTCGAGGGTCCTCAGACCGAACTCCTGAGCAGGCCTGCCCTGGGGTCTTCCGAACGACCTCCGGCAGGCTCCCTCCCCAGCACGTTGTGATCATCATGGGCATCGCCAACGCCGACAGCGCCGTCCACGCCATTCGTATCATGAGTATCATGAACGTCATGAACTCGGGCGGATGCCGGCACGTTGTTGATGATGATGATACTGATGACACTGGAAGTGGGGCGAAGACGGGATGCACGAGTGGCGCGCGACGGAGTCTTGAGAGCATCCGCCGAGTCCTCGCATCATGGTACCGAACAGCAGAGACAGAGAGCGCCGCCGCACATGGACAGGTCCATGTGCGGCGGAGTACCTGCGTCGGCAGCCCCCTTGTGGATCCGCTCGCCAGCCCGTTCTACAGCCGTGCGATGCGGCAGGCAGTGGGGGTGGTGGTCGCCATCACGTTGCGCGTGTCAAACACCAGGCGGGCGTGGTCGGCGACGAACTGCCAGTCGAACGCCGAGTGCGCCGTATGCACCAGGACGCAGTCGGCCCATTCAAGCACCGGCGCCGTGAGCTCCACCGCGCTCAGGGTTTCGCCATCGGGCAGTCTCAGGTGGGCGATGAACGGGTCGCTGTAGGCCACCAGGGCGCCGCGCTTCATCAGCGCCTCGATGATCTCCAGGGCGGGGCTCTCGCGGAGGTCCGCCACGTCGCCCTTGTAGGCCACCCCCAGCACCAGGATGCGCCGGCCGCGGATCGGTTTTTCCTCGTCGTTCAGCGCGTCGGCGATGCGGGTCACTACGTGCATCGGCATGCTCGAGTTCACCGTATCGGCCAGCTCGATAAAGCGGGTCTGCTGCCCGAGGCTGCGCATCTTCCAGGTGAGGTAGAGCGGATCGATGGGGATGCAGTGCCCCCCGAGGCCGGGCCCCGGGTAAAAGGGCATGAACCCAAAGGGCTTGGTCTTGGCCGCGCCGACAACCTCCCAGACGTCAATGCCCAGCCGCTCACAGATCATGGCGAACTCGTTCGCCAGGCCAATGTTCACCGCGCGAAAGGTGTTCTCCAGGATCTTGGTCATCTCGGCGGTGGCCGGGGTGCTGACGGGCACGACGGTATCGACGACCGTCGAATAGAGCGCCTGCATCACCTCCAGGCAACTGGGCGTCATGCCGGCCACGACCTTCGGGGTGTTGCGGGTGCCGTAGGTGGGGTTGCCGGGATCCACGCGCTCGGGCGAGTAGCCCAGGAATATCGTCTCACCCAGGATGCAGCCGTTCCGCAGGACGCGCGGGAGGAGGATCTCCTCGGTCGTCCCGGGGTAGGTAGTGCTCTCCAAGACCACGAGCATCCCATCGTGGATGTGGGGAGAGAGACCCTCGGTGGCGCTGACGATGTACGAGATATCGGGGTCCTTGCCCTTGCCCAGGGGCGTGGGCACGCAGATGACAGCCACGTCCATCTCGGCCATGGTGGCGTAGTCGGTGGTGGCCGAGAGGAGCCCCTGCTCGGCGAGCGCCGCGACGTCCTCGCTCGGGACGTCGGCAATGTACGAGTGGCCGGCGTTCACCTCGGCGCAGCGGTCCGAGTCCAGGTCGACGCCGGTGGTGCGAAAGCCGGCCCGGGCGTACTCGACGGCGAGGGGCAGCCCCGTGTAGCCCAGGCCGACGACGCCCACCCGGGCGCTGCGTTCGGAGATTCTGGCCAGCAGGGATTCCTTGGCGGTCATATCGGGCATTAGCCCTCCTATTGTGTGGTGTACTGTGCGAGCCGGTGGATCGGAAGGAGGATGACGCGGCCGGGCGCGATCAGCGCCCGCCGTCTCCGCCCAGCCAGGGGAAGATGCTGCCCAGGAGCGTGGTGACGCCGGCGCGGCGCCCACTGCCCTGGGCCGTTCCGCTCGCGCCGGGCGCAGCATCTCGTGGATGGGAGCGGGCGGGGTGGCCGCCCTGTGGCGCCTGCTGGAGAGCAGCGGCCTCGATCGCCGCGACCGCCCTTCGCACGCGGACGTCGTCCGGCGCCGCCTCGAGGGCCCGGACTGCAGAGCGCCGGGCCAGCGCCCAATCCTCGAGGGCGGCGGCCACCTTGGCGAGGAGGAGCAGGGCGGGGAGGAACCGCGGGCTGCGCTCCAAGGCGCAGAGGAGTCGGGCGCGCGCCGTCTCCAGATCGCCGCCCTGGGCGGCGGCGAGGCCCTCGTTGTACCAGATGGCGTGCTCTAGCGTCAGCCGCACCAGGGCGGCGAGGTCCTCGTGGCAATCGGGACAGACGGTGGTGTCGTGGGGAACGCTGCCGCCGCAGTACGGGCAGGCCATCAGGGGCCTCATGGCTCTCCTCCTGCGCCGGGCTCGGCCTGCGCCGGCGCCTGGCCACTGACCACCACCTGCGCCCGGCGCAGGATCATGTCGCGCCACACGTACCCGACCTGCACTTCCCGGAGCACGGTGCCCTCGGCGACGCCGGCGCCATCCTCATAGCCGACGACGTCCGAGTGGTCGGGATCCGGGGGCTTGCCCAGTGTCTCGATCGGCGTCACTCCGCGCTCGCGCAGGTCCTCCATGATCTGCCGGCCCAGGGCGGCGACGCCGCGCGCCAACATGGCGTTCTGGGCATTGGTGGGCACGCCGATGCCCTCCACCACTCGAGCGAGTTCGTCGGCGATCGCCACCTGGGAGAGGATGACCTCGGCCATCTCGGCGGCGGCCAGCACCCGTTGCTCCCGGAGCGAGTGCTCCAGCCGGGCGACGCGAAAGAACAGCTCCCGCATGGCGGCCGCTGGGTCGGTGTCGATCGCCGCGGGGGGGACCGGGATGTAGGGATCGTCGAAGCGAAGCGATGGCGCCATGCTACTCCCGCGTGGTAAGGGCTCGTCTCGATTCTCGGCCGATTCTAGTCGCCGCCCGCCGCCCCGTCAAGACAATCCTACCACGGATGGCACGGATGGACGGATGGAACGGATGCGGAGGCGAAAGGATGAAGGAGGAGGGATGAAGGATGGGGGACGAGCGCGGCTGCCGAAAGGTGTAGGCTCACCCCGCATCTTTCTTCCTCTTCCTCCGTTCCATCCGTCTATCCGTGCCATCCGTGGTAAGATTCGCGCCGCGCCTAGCTCTGCAGGGCGCTGCGGGCGTGGAGGAACGAGATGAGGTTCTCGCGGCTGACCATGCCCACCAGTTGGCCATCGCTGAGGACGGGGAGCTGGTTCACGCCGTCGGCGGTCATGTTGCGGAGGGCGTCCCACAGCGGCGTCTCCGGGCTCACGATCCGCAGGTCGGGCAGGGGCGTCATCACGTCGGTGACGCGCTTGTCCCGCCAGGTCGAGGTGGGCACCGAGCGGACGCCGTGGATGGTCAGCAGGCCAAAGACCTCCTCGCGGGTGCCTACCGGGTAGCACCGGCGCGCCTCGCCCATCAGGTACTGCTCCACGAACACGTCCAGGGTGAGTTGCGGGGGCACCAGGGCGCACCCGTCGCTCATCACCTCGGCCACGGTGTGGCCTTCGAAGACCTTGCGCAGGGCCATCTCGCCATGGGAGGCCCGCGCGGCGTTGTCGACAAAGATGCCGATGAACGCCAGCCACATCCCGTTCAGCCAATCGCCGGCAAAGGCCAGCACGATCCCCGCGACGATGAACAGCATCGCCACCAGATGACCGACCCGCGCCGCCCAGCGGGTGGCCCAGGCGATGTCCTTGCGGGCGGCCCATAGCCCCGCGCGCAGTACGCGCCCGCCATCCAGCGGAAAGCCCGGGATCAGGTTGAACAGCCCCAGGCTCACGTTCACCTGGGCCAGTAGCGCCGCCAAGGTGGCGACGGGCGGCGACACGTCGCGCGCGAGCCGTAGCACCAGGTAGTACAGGCCGCCGAGGAGGAGGCTGGAGAGGGGGCCGACCAGTGCCACCAGGAACTCGGTGCGCGGGCGTTGGGGCTCGTCGTCGATCTGCGAGGCCCCGCCAAAGACGAACAGCGTGATCTGGCGGACGGGCAGCCCGTGGGCGAGTGCCACCAGCGAGTGCGCCAGCTCGTGGATCAGCACCGACACGAAAAAGAGCACCGCCGCGAACGCGGCCACGCCCCAGGTCAGCGCCTGGGGCCAGTTCGGGTGCAGGTTCGGCAGCACGCCCCGTGCGATGCTCCACGTGGCGAGCACAAAGATGATGATCCACGACGCATCCACACGGATGGGGATTCCCCGCACCTTGCCGAGCAGCACGCTCGCTTTGCCCACCGTCGTATCCTCCGGTCTCAGGTTTGGCGGCCGGGCGCGTCGCGACGCGCCGTGACATGCATTCTACGCCACGCCCTGGCCCGCGGCAACCCCCCACAGAACGCCCGAACGGCCGTTCGATGGCGTGTTGGCGGCATCCTCCCAGAGTTCGAGTAGCCCGCGAGCCTTCCTTTGCAGGGCTTCCTGCACGGGCGCGCACCGGTTCGGGATGATTCCCGCGTTATCCCCAGTTATCCACAGGCGGACGATCTCCGCGGGCACCGGCCGGGGGAGAGGGGGTGGCGTGTGGGAATCTGCAGGATATCCTGCACACTCTGAGCCGGCGCCCGGGTTATCCCCAGTTATCCACAGCGGGCGTTCCGGGGTGAGCAGGGAAGATATTGTTATCTGATATCAGTTCGTGATATCGACTTGACGTTACCGCGCCCGTGGGTATCCTATGTGCGTCGCGTGGAGATGCGCGTGAGGAGGGCATCGATGGCCACGATGCGGATTCCCGGAGGAGCAGCGGGCACCCGGCTGGCCTCCCTGCTGCAGGAGCACAACCCCGGCAGCGCCTGGGAGCAGGTCTCCGGGGGGATCGAGGTGCGCGGGTCGCGCTTGGTGCTGGAGCGCCGGATGGTCGAGGCGGCCTACTGGCCGGACGCCGATCCGGAGCCCCGCGCCGCAGAGCGGTTCATGCGCTTCCTGGTGCGCACCGACCCCAAGACGCTACGAGTGAGCACCACGGAGCGGATCGTCGTCGCCGACGACGCGGAGGCCGACCAGCCGCTCCTGGTGCGCTTTCCCGCCCCGCTCAAGGAGCGCCTGGCAGAGACCGCCGAGCGCTTGGGGATGAGCCAGAACGAGATGGTCGTCCGCGCCGTCGAGGACCTGCTGGCGTTCATCGACGAGTTCGAGGCCGACGGATAGGGCGCCGGAGCGGAGGACGGGAACGCGGACTGCGAGTCTCACAGTCCGCGTTCTCGCTGCACCTGGCGACCCCGGTGTCGTGGCGCTACATGTACACCCCCGCCAGGAGCAGGGGGAGGAGGGCGATCACCACGACGCCCACCAGGAGCGTGCCCGAGATCAGCGAGGCGGCAAACTCGGTATCCAGCCCCTCCGTGCCGGCGTATACCAGCGCCGTGGTGCCCGCCGGCATCGCCGAGCCCACGCACGCGGTGACGACACCCAGCCCGTCGAGGCCCAGCAAGAGCGCCAGGCCGAGCCCCGCCACGCCGCCGAGGACCATGCGCACCCCAACGTAGCGTGCGATCAGGCCCAGATGGGCGGCCTGGGGCTCGAGGAAGGATCCCACGGCGATCATGGCCAGCGGCGTGTTCGCCGCCCGCAGGAGTTCCAGCGCCTCCCATAGGGGGCCCCGGAGTGTGACATCCGAGAGCGACATCCCGATCCCGGCCACCGCCGCCACGAGGAGGGGCGAGGTGAGCATCTTGCGCCAGCCGATGGACTGGCGCCGATCGCCGTTCTGCCCAAAGTGGGCGGCCAGCCAGAGCGCCACCGTTCCCGCAAAGAGCGCATTGCCCACGTCGAACATCGCCATGTGGGCCAGCCCATCCAGGCCATAGTAGACCTCGAAAAAGGGATAGGCGAACACCGCCAGCACCACCATGGCCACCAGGAGCACGCCCCGGCGTGCGGGCTGATCGGCGATGTGGCGGGTGGCGGCGTACATCACCCCGGCCAGCGCGCAGGGCAGCAGAAAGCCGATGACCGGCAGCGCCAGGAGGGCCAGGCTCAGTTCGGAACGGGAGATCGAGGAAAAGATCGCCGCCGGGATGGTGACATAATAGACCAGCCGCGTGAGGGTGAGCCGCGAGGCGCGGTCCACCAGCCCGCCGGCGCGCACCAGCACGCCGACGACGATGAGGAGCAGCACGGGCAGGGCCTGGACGAGCTGCGATGTGAGCATCTGGTTGGTGCACTCCGGTTCGCGAGGCCCGGCGCCCGGACGGGCGGACGCCAGGCCTCGCACTGCGCTCCAAAGCGGAGGCGAAGGTCAGTGGGCGTGGTCGTGATCGTG
>JAAZBQ010000367.1 GCA_012513725.1 Chloroflexota bacterium | reverse complement strand
TCCACCTCGGGGTTCACGTTCGAGTAGAACCCGTACTCGTTCGGCGCATAGGCGTTCCAAAAGGTGGTGGGCTGCTCGGCCACCAGGTCGATGCGCACGATGGCCTTGATGCTCTTGAACCCATATTTCCAGGGCACCACCAGGCGGATCGGCCCACCCTTTTGGGGCGTCAGCAACTGGTCGTAGGCGCCGGTGGCCAAGATGGCCAGGTCATGCCGGGCCTCGTCGAGGCGCAGCCCCTCGGTGTAGGGCCAGTCGAATGTGCGGCCCCGCTGGCCGGGCATATGTTCCGGGTCCACCAGCGCCTCAAAGCGCACATAGCCCGCTTTCTCGGTGGGCTCGACCTCCTCGAGGAGCCGCGCGAGGGGGAACCCCAGCCAGGGGATGACCATCGAATAGCCCTCGACGCAGCGCATCCGCTCGACGCGCTCCTCCTGGGCAAAGCGGGTGAGGAGATCCTCGACGAGGTAGGCACTGGGATTGCGCACCAGCCCGCCCACCTCCACCGTCCAAGGGGCGGTCTCCAGATCGGCGGCCAGGCCGCGGACGGCGCTCTTGTTGGTGGAGAACTCGTAATAGTTGTTGTAGGCGTTGGCGTCGTCCTCGGGGGTCAGCACGTCGGGGGGAGGCGTGCGTGTGGGCAGGGCCTCGTCGCCAGGCGCCGGGGCGCCCGGCGACGGCGCGCAGGCCGCCAGCGCCACGCCGGCGGCTGCCGCCCCCAGGCCGGCCAGGAACCGCCGGCGCGAGAACACGAGGGCCTCCGGGGTGATCTCTGATCTTGGAGGGCTGGGCATCGGCTGCTCCTTTCCGCCAAGCCCCTGTCGCGAATAGACAGGGGCGCTACGTCCGCCTATACTCGGTACACTCGTAGGTCCGAACGCCTCGTTGGCATCACGACGCAGGGGGTGGAACGATGTTCGTACGTGAACGCATGACCAAGCATCCCGTGACGATCACGCCAGAGACGTCACTCCACGACGCGCTGCGGATCATGCGCGAGGAAAAAGTGCGCCGTCTGCCGGTACTGAGCCGCCAGGGCAAGCTGGTGGGCATCGTCCTGGAGCGGGACCTCCTGTACGCTTCCCCCTCGCCCGCCACCAGCCTGAGCGTCTACGAACTGAACTACCTGGTGGCCAAGATCACCATCGCCGACCTGATGACCCGTGAGGTGATCACCGTCGAGGAGGACTGCCCCCTCGAGGAAGCGGCGCGCATCATGTCCGACAACGGCATCAGCGGCCTGCCCGTCGTCCGTGGCGACATCCTCGTGGGCATGATCACCGAGAGCGACCTGTTCCGCATCTTCCTGGAACTCCTCGGCGCCCGCACCTGGGGCCTGCGGGTTACCATCCAGGTGCCCGATCAGCAGGGCTTTCTCGCCAAGCTCGCCGGCATGGTGGCCGCCGAGGGCGGCAACTTTGTCTCCCTGGGGACGTTCTGGGCGGAGGACCCCGTCGATCGCGAGATCGTCTTCAAGGTGCAGGACATCTCCCGGGAGCAGATGGAGACCATCCTCCAGGCGCTCCCCGTCGAGTGCGTCGACATCCGCGAGACGAGCTAGGCCTGCCGCGCGGCCCCGCGCCGTCGGGGGCCGCGCTCATTCCAGGTCGCGGATGTCATAGCCGAACTCGCGCAGCGAGCGGGGGTCTTTGCGCCAGTTCTTGCGCACCTTGACCCACAGATCCAGGTACACCCGCTGCCCGACCAAGCCCTCGATCTCCCGCCGGGCGTTGCGGCCGATCTCCTTCAGCATGCGCCCGCCCCGGCCGATGACAATGCCCTTCTGGGAGGCCTTTTCGGTATAGATGTTCGCTGCGATGTACACGCCCCCGCCCTCGCGCTCCTTGAAATCCTCGACCAGCACCGCCACCGCGTGGGGCACCTCCTGATCCAGGGCCACCAGCGCCTGCTCGCGGATGATCTCGGCCACCACGAACCGCTCCTGCTGGTTGGAGAGCTGCTCCTCGGGGTAGTAGCGGGGGCCGAGGGGCAAGAGCGCCACGGTCTTTTCCAGGAGCACGTCCAGATTGGTGCCCTCTGTGGCGCTGACGCCGATCATCTCGTGCCACTCGCCCAGCGCCTGGTACTCGGCCCAGCGTTCCGCTAGCGCGTCGCCCGTGAGGAGGTCGATTTTGTTCAGCACCAGGATCACCGGCGCCTGCACGGCCGACACCCTGGCAGCCACCTCGCGGTCCGACCCACCCGGCGGATCGGAGACGTCCACCACGCAGAGCACCACGTCGGCGTCGGGGATGGCGTCCTCGGCCGAGCGCACCATGTACTCGCCGAGCTTGGTGCGCGCCAGGTGAATGCCGGGCGTATCCACAAAGATCAGCTGCGCATCGGGCCGGGTGAGGATGCCCAGCAGGTTCGTGCGGGTGGTCTGGGGTTTGGGGGTGACGGGCGCCAGCTTGATGCCCATCCAGGCGTTCAACAGGGTGGACTTGCCGACGTTCGGCCGGCCCACCAACGCCACATAGCCGCTGCGGTGGTCGGGCCCCCAGTCCTCCTCCACCACCAGCCCTTCGGGCACCGCCTCGCCTGCCTCTTCCGGCAGGGCGTCCTCCTCGGGCCAGAAATCGGGCGGCGGTTGCCGTTCTTCATCCGTAGACACGTGGCCTACCTCCCACTCCTCCCGACGCCCTACTCGCGGAGCCGGAAGGGGTTAAAGTCCGTGTGCCGATCGTAATAGTCCTCGTGCTCGGCGTCCTTGAGCGCCGAGACTACCCAATAGGTCGCCGGGGTCATGAGCGCCTCCAGTCCCACCTTGAAGACATAGTTGGAGAGGATGATGGGCAGGAGGAGCGAGTCGTCCAATGCGCCGTAAAAGGCGAGTAGGACGAACACGACGGTGTCCAGCGCCTCGCCCACGATGGTGCTGGCCACCGTGCGTGTCCACAGCCAGCGCCCCTGGGTGAGCAGCTTCATCTTGGCCATCACCCAGGCGTTGGAAAAGGAGCCCGCAAAGTAGGCCACCAGGCTGCCCGCCACGATGCGGGGCGTCTGGCCCAGGATCGCGTCGTAGGCCCCCTGCAGGCCCCAGGTGGGGTCAGCAGGCAGCGCGCCGACCAACGCGAACACCCCGGCCATCAGGGCCGCCGCGGCAAAGCCGGTCCAGATCACCCGGCGCGAGCGGCTGTAGCCGTACACCTCGGTGAGCACGTCGCCAAAGATGTAGGAGATGGGAAAGAGGAGGGTACCGCCATCAAAGGTGAACCAGCCCAGGTCCAGGATCTTGGTCGAGGCGACGTTGGAGATCATCAGGACGGCGACAAAGGCCGCCATCACCAGGTCAAAATACCGATAGCCCCGGCGGGGGGCGCCCTCGGTCACTCCCGGGGTTCCCACAACCGGCAAAAGGCGCACAGCCCCTCGGCCGAGGTCGGCTGGCCGCAGCGGGTGCACTCGTTCAGCGGCGGCTCGGCCTCGGCCCCACCGGCAAAGAGCCCCTGCCCCTTGGCCTGCAGAAACTGGAGGTAGAACTGCATCTTGGCCCCCGGCGAGCGACCCTCCAGGCGACTGAGGAGCTCCTTGTACAGGATCGTGGTGGCGTCCGCCGAATAGGGGCACTCCTCCTCGATGTAATCCAGCCCACAGACCAGGGCGTAGGCGGCCGTCTCCCGCTCGTAGAGGTGCACCAGCGGCTTGACCTTGCGGGCCAGCCGGGGGTGGGACGCCGGTAGGAGGGGCGCCTGGCGCCGGAGGTAGCCGGCCTGCCAGTGCAGGGTGTTCTGCAGCAGCACCGCGGCCTCATCGTCCAGGTTATGGCCCGTGGCGATGGCCCCATAGCCGCCCTCGTAGGCCACCCGGTTCATGATGTGGCGCTTGACCAGGCCACAGACCGAGCAGGGCCGGCTCCGGCGCCGATCGTGGGCCAGCGTCGGGATCCCCTGGCCATACGTCTCCTCGAGGTTCACCACCCGGAACGGCGCGTCGTCGTGTGCCCGGCTAAAGGCCCGCACCCGCTCCTCCGACTCGTCCGAGTACCCCTCGTGATCGATCCCTAGGTGAATGTAGAGGCCCTCCGTCTCGTACCCGAGGCGAATGAGGATATCCCACAGGCTCAGGGAGTCCTTGCCCCCCGAGACGGCCACCAGGATCCGCTCATCCCGGGTAAAGAGGCCGTACTTGTCGATGGCCCGCTGCGCCATGCGGGGCACCCACTCCTGCAGGTGCGCCTCGCAGAGCCGCAGCCGGTGCTGGGGCATGTTGATCGCGGCGACATCGCCGCAGATCGTACACTTCATCTGCGCCCCGGTTGCCCTAACCACCAGAGATCACGTTCACCAGCCGGATCTCGTCGTCCGGCTCCAGAATGGTCTGGTCGTTCACGAGTCTGCGGTCGCGCAGGGCCAGGACGTTCAGCGGATCCAGCCCCACCTTTTCGATGGCCGAGCGCACGGTCATCCCGCTGGCCACCTCCCACTCTTCCTTACGATAGCGAATCCTGGCTGTCGACATGCCTCTCTCCTCGATAGCCACCGGCCTCGCCGCCCCTCTTACTCCTCGGGCACCGGCGCGATGGCACCCTCGCGCATCAGCGTGCTGATCATGGCCCGCGCCTCTTCGATCTTGCCCGCCGCCACCCGGTAGGCCTCCTCCCGGGAGAGGGTGACCCGGGCCAGCCCCTGCTCCTGGGCCTTTAGCCCCACGGCGACGGCCTCCCGGGGGTAGACGTCCAGATCGTCCATGGTCGGGACGATGTGCTCGTCGTCCAGCCCCAGCTCCTCACCGTAGCGGGCGATCTCCTCCGCCGCCGCCAGGCACATCTCGTCGGTGATGGTCCGCGCCCGCACGTCCAACGCCCCGCGGAAAATGGCCGGGAAACCCAGGGAGTTGTTCAGCTGGTTGGCGAAATCCGACCGGCCGGTGCCCACGATGCGGGCCCCCGCCTCTTTGGCATCCCAGGGCCAGATCTCCGGCACGGGGTTCGAGCAGGCAAAGACGATGCTGTCGGAGGCCATGGCGCTCACCCACTCGGGCTGGATGACGTCCGGCCCCGGGGTGGCAAAGGCGATGGCCACGTGGGCGTCGCGGAGCGCCTCGGCGATGCCGCCGCGCCGGTCCTCGGGGTTCGACTCCTGACAGACGCGCCACTTGTCGGGATAGTCCGCCTGCCGGGCGCGGATATCGTCCCGCTCCCGGTGCAAGATGCCGCGGCTATCGGTGGCGATCACCTGCTCCATCTCCACGCCGCTGGCCATAAGGAGTCGCAGGGTAGCCACGTTCGCCGCCCCCAGGCCGATGAAGGCAAAGCGCACGTCGCGGATATCCCGCTGGACGATCTTGAGCGCGTTCAGGAGCCCGGCCAGGAGCACGGTGGCCGTGCCCTGCTGGTCGTCGTGGAACACCGGGATCTCTACCGCCGGGTCGGCGCGCAGGGTGTCCAGCACGCGGAAACACTCCGGTTGGGAGATGTCCTCCAGGTTCACGCCGCCGTAGGAGGGCTGGATGAGGCGCACGGTCTGGATGATATCCTCCGGCGACTGGGCGCGCAGGCACAGCGGCACGGCATCCACCCCACCCAGGTACTTGAAGAGCAAGGCCTTGCCCTCCATCACCGGCATGCCGGCCTCCGGGCCGATGTTGCCGAGGCCCAGCACCCGGGAGCCGTCGGTGACGATGGCCACCGTGTTCGCCCTGTTCGTGTACTCGTACACCAGCTCCGGGTCCCGGGCAATGGCCCGGCAGGGCGCCGCAACGCCCGGTGTGTACCAGATGGAAAAGTCGCTCAGGTCGCGGATGGCGCACTTGGCCGCCGTCTGGATCTTGCCGCGGTAGTAGGGGTGCAGGCGCAGCGCCTCCTCGGAGGGGCGCTCGGCGTCGGCCAGCCGTTCTTCCTTGGTTCGCATCAATTCTGCCTCTCTCGTTACCGGATACTCAGGCGTCGGCCGGGGCCGGCGCGGGGGCTACTGTGACGGGCTCGGCCGCGACGGCCAGCCCCTCGGATTCCAGCACCTGGTTCAGCGCCGCGATGGCGACTTCCAGCATGGGCAGGTCCGGCTCGCGCGTGGTGAGCCGCTGCAGCAAAAGGCCCGGCGCCACGAGCGCCCGCACCACCGCCGATCGGCCATAGTACTTGGCCGAGAGCTTGAGCAGCTCGTACGAGATCCCTGCGACGACGGGAATCAGCACCACCCGCGAGAGGAGTCGCAGGAGGAAGGGCGGCCGGCCCATCAGCGTGGCCAGGACCACAAAGACCAGGAGCACGATGAGCAGGAACCCCGTCCCGCAGCGAACGTGGGCCCGCGAGTAGCGCGCCACGCTCTCGGGCTCCAGGGGCGCGCCGGCCTCATAGGCGTTGATCGTCTTGTGCTCGGCGCCGTGGTAGGCAAAGACGCGGCGGATGTCCGGCATCTGGCCGATGGCCAGCAAATAGCCGGTGAACAGCGCCAGGCGCAGCGCGCCTTCGGCCAGGTTGCTCCACAGCGCCGACGCGATGTAGCGATCGATCAGGCTGACGAGCAGCATGGGCAGTAGCATGAACAGCCCGATGCCCAGCACCAGCGAAACGCCCACGGTGCCCCAGGCCAGGGGGCCAGTGAAATGGACCTCCTCCTCCTCGTCGAGCGCCACGTCGGCCGACCACAAGAGCGCCCGCAACCCGAGGCCGAGCGAGTCCCACAGCATCACCAAGCCGCGCAAGAACGGCCACTTGAGGATCTTGCTGCGGTAGACCGCCTGGGGCAGCGCCTGGCGCTGCACGACGATCTCGCCGGAGGGCGCCCGCACGCAGGCGGCCCAGTCGTGCTCGCCGCGCATCATGACCCCTTCCATGATCGCCTGGCCGCCATAGTTGAACGTCTTATTCGGTGGGCTCATGGCCGTTGCCCCTTCTCGGTACCTGGTGGCAGGAGCGACAGCGCGCCTCGTACACGTCGCTGGCGCCCACCATGATGATCGGATCCTCGTACCAGGCCGGCTGGCCATCCACCAGTCGCTGGGTGCGGCCGGCCGGCGCGCCGCAGACCACGCAGATGGCCTGGAGCTTGTCTAGCAGGTCGGAGCGGGCCATCAGCGCGGCCATCGGGCCAAAGGGCTCCCCGCGAAAGTCCATGTCCAGCCCGGCGGCCACCACCCGCAGCCCCTCGTCGGCCAAGCCGATGGCGACGTCGCACACGCCGGGGTCAAAGAACTGCGCTTCGTCGATGGCCACCACCTCGGTATCCGGCTGCAAAAGGGCGAGGATGTCGGCCGAGCGCTGGATGGTGGACGCCTCCACATAGGCCCCGGAATGGGAGGCGATGCGCCGGCGTCCGTAGCGCTCGTCCAGGCTATGCTGGAACACCTGCACCTTCTGGCGGGCGATCTGTGCGCGGTGCACGCGCCGGATGAGTTCCTCGGTCTTGCCACTGAACATACAGCCGCAGATGACCTCGACCCAACCCATCTGGTAGCGCCGATAGACCACCGGTACCTCCTTGGCGTCGGTGTGGAAAGGAAGCGGAGTACCCGTATTCTAGAACAAAAGGGCAGAGTGTCGCCACTCTGCCCCCTATATCGCTCGCCAGCCACTGCATTCCACGGCCCAAGGCCGCGCGCAGGCTATTCTTCCTCTTCTTCCGTTTCCTCGACGGCGCCCAGGATCTCCTCGATCGGCTCGACGGACTCTTCCTCGTCCACGATCTCCACGAGGGCCCTCGCCCGGCGGCGCTCCGCCCGTTCTCTGGCGCGCTCGTCGGCCACGGTGCGCAGCCGCTCCGCCGTCTCCAGACGGTTCGTAAAGCGCTCCACCTGGCCACCGGTATCCACGATGCGCTGCTGACCGGTGAAGAAGGGGTGGCACTGGCTGCAAATATCGGTGCGCAGCTCGGGCTGCGTCGAGCCCGTCGTCCACGAGTTGCCGCACGCGCAGACCACCGTGGCATCCGGGTAGTACTGGGGATGGATCCCTTCTTTCACGTTCCCTACACCCTTTCCGGATACACCGAGACGCGCTTGCCGCCCGTGCGGCCGTGCGACTCGAATTTAACAAAGCCGTCGATCGTGGCGAACAGGGTATGATCCTTGCCACAACCCACGTTCGTGCCGGGAGCGACGCGGGTGCCGCGCTGCCGGACGATGATGGAGCCCGAGGTCACCTGCTCGCCGTCAAAGCGCTTGACGCCCAAGCGTTTGGCGTGGCTATCGCGATTGTTGGCGGTGCTGCCGCCACCCTTTTTATGTGCCATGTCCGTCCCTCTTTTCGGCTACGCCTGGATATCATCGATGCGCAGGCGAGTATACTCCTGCCGATGCCCCTTCTTGCGGCGGTACCGCTCCTTGGCCTTGTATTTAAAGGCCACCACCTTGCGGCCCTTGCCGTGACGCAGCACCGTGGCCGATACCGCGGCGCCATCCACCACGGGCTGGCCGATGCGCACGTTCCCCTCGTCCGAAACGATCAGAACGCGATCCAGGACGACCGTCTCGCCGGGCTCTTGGGCGATCTTTTCCACGTCGACGGTCTCGCCGACCGCCACGCGGTACTGCTTTCCACCGGTCTCAACCACTGCGTACACTTGTCATCCCTCCGGGGCCATGGGCATCTTGCTGACCGGCGAATCCCGCATGCGAGGGCCCCGGCCTTACCGAACGAGAATTATACCGCGCTCGCCGGGTCGTGTCAAAACCGCGGCCCTCGCTCAAGTCCCGCGCCGCGCCCGCACCAGACGCTCCAGGGCGTTCGGCGCGATTTCACGGGATCTTGACGCCTTTATGCCCCGCGCCGGGTATCCTGAGGGCATGATCGTGTGGCGACAGGAGCAAGTCTGATGCCGACCCACGAGTTCTGCACCCTGGTCCAGATGCTGGATGAGGCGTCGCTACCGGTAGGCCCGGTGCACCGGCACCCTGGCGTTGGCCAGCAGGGACTGGGGACTCTGCTGGCGGATGATCTGCCCACGGCGCTCGACATCCTCCGGGAAGCGGGCTGGCGCCTGGTGGACGGCCACCGGGAAGCGGCCCTTCCAGGCGCCGCGCCCGGCGGCCGAGAGAGCATCGTCCTCATCCTTTGCCGCGACCGCTAGGCGCTCGCACCACGACACGGTCCGGCCCTTCCACCACCGTCCTGCAGCAGAAGCAGCAGCCAGG
>JAAZBQ010000366.1 GCA_012513725.1 Chloroflexota bacterium | reverse complement strand
GTCGCGAGACTGTCCTGGCTTCCGGCAAGGAACCGGACGGGCGTCGCGCTCCCCATCCGCTCCCCTCTTCATCCGTTCCATCCGTCTATCCGTGGAATCCGTGGTAGATGCCCCGTGCGTCTACTCGAAGCGCTGGCCTAGCGCGGCGGGCGGGGCGCCGCGGAGGAGACTGCCGATCGCCCGGCGCAGGCGGGCGGGGACGTAGGCCGGGAGCCGCTCCTCGATGTTGCTGGAGACCAGCAGGAGCGCCACGATCATCAGCGCGAACGGCGCCGCCTGGAATATCTGGGTCGGCACGTTTGGGTACACTGGCTGCAGAATGCTCCCCAGCGATTTGAACGCCCCGAACAGGAACGCCCCCAGCGCCACCCGAGCCGGATGCCACCCGCCAAAGATCACGATTGCCAGGGCGATCCAGCCCATGCCCGCCGTGTGGCCATGGCTCCAGCCCAGCTTGACGCTCAGCGAGTACGTCGCGCCGGCCAACCCCACCAGCGCACCGCCCGCTGCGGTGTACAGGTAGCGGAGCCGGTTCACGCTGAGCCCCCGAGCAAAGGCCGCCTCGGGCCGCTCGCCGACGGCGCGCAGGCGCAGGCCCGGCTGGGTGTGGGCGATCCACACCCACGACCCGATCAGGAGCGCGTAGGCCAGGTACACCAAGATGTTGTGCTGGAACAGGATCGGGCCGACGACCGGGATGTCAGCCAGGATCGGGATCGGCATGTGGGGTACCCGGGGGCCCGGAATGCGGACGAAGGGCCTGCCGAGAAAAGACGCGATGTCGGCCCCGAGGAGGGTCAACACGAACCCGATGGCCACCTGATCCTGCTTGAGTGCGATGGACCCATAGGCCACCACGAGCGCCATCAGCGCACCAACGACCATGGCGGCCAGAATGCCAACGGGGACGCTGCCGGTGGTGTAGGCCGCGGCAAAGCCCACCATCGCCGAGAGGAGGATGGTGCCGTCGAGGGACAGGTTCACCACGCCTACCTTCTCGGTGAGCGTCTCTCCGATGCCGGCATAGATCAGCGGCACCGAGGCCGCCAACACCGACGCGATCGTCTGTACGATGAGCGAAGCGTTCATCTAGAACCTCACCAACCAGGGCGCCCAGGGCGCCGAGCAGCCATCGGGCTAGGCCGCGCAGGCCCCACGGCCCCGCGCCTCTGCGTCTTCCCTCTGCGTCTCTGCGTGGCTCTTCCTACTTGCCCAGCCGTTCGCGGATGCCGCGAACGAGGATAAAGAACAGCACCATGCTGGATTGCAGCACGCCACCGAGGGACGAATCGAGCATCAGGCGCAGTTCCAGCCGTGGGCTGCCCACCTGCACGGCGGAAAAGAACAGCACGATGGCCGGCACCCACTGCGCCCGCAGCCCCGAGAGGAGCACCACCAGCTGCGCCAGGTAGCCATAGCCCGATGAGATGCTGGGGATCAGCCGGTGGTAGACGGCCGTGGTCTGGAACGACCCCGCCAGCCCCGCCACCGCCCCGCACAGGGCAAAGGCCTGCAGCATGGCCCGCTTGTTGTCGATGCCCATGCGGTGGGCGGCCTGGCCGTTCAGGCCGATGGCCTTGAGCCGCAGCCCCCAGTTCGTGTCGCGCAACAGCACGTAGACTAGGGCGATCGCCACCACGGCGAACACCACAGGCGGCCACGACGCCCGGGTGCTCCCGAGCACGGGCATCCAGGCCTCCCGGGGAAACGGATCGGTGCCCGACATGGTGGCGCCATCGGGGGGTTTCCATGGCCCAAAGATGAGATAGTTGGCCAGCGCCAGGGCCAGGTAGTTCAGGCCCAGGCCGGCAAAGATCTCGTGGACGCGGCCGTAGGTCTTCAGGACGCCCACCAGGAGGCCCCAGGCCGT
>JAAZBQ010000365.1 GCA_012513725.1 Chloroflexota bacterium | reverse complement strand
CCAGATCGCTTTCCCGCCTGGATCGCCCGGGCGCGACTAGAGGTGTTGGGCGAGGAGGATAGCCAGGAGCAGGTGCTCTGCCAGGATGCCGCCACCCTCGTGTACCTTGCCAACCAGAACACCATCACCCTGCACACCTGGCTCAGCCGCCGCGACCGCCCCCAGCATCCCGACCGGCTGGCCTTTGACCTGGACCCCTCCGGCGTCGGGTTTGACGCCGTGCGGCAGGGCGCCTGGGCGCTGCGCGAGATGTTGGGGGGCCTGGGGCTGGAGCCGTTCGTCATGACCACGGGCTCCCGAGGGCTGCACGTGGTCGTGCCGCTGGATCGCTCGGCGACCTTTGACGAGACGCGCGCCTTTGCCCGCGCCGTCGCCGAGGCGCTGGCCGAGCGCGAACCGGAATGCTACACGGTCCAGATGCGCAAGGCCCAGCGCGGCCAGCGGGTGTTCATCGACTATATGCGCAACGGCTATGCCCAGACGGCGGTCGCCCCCTACTCGCTGCGGGCCAAACCCGGCGCGCCGGTGGCCACCCCGCTGGATTGGGAAGAACTCGCCGACGAGCGCCTCGGGCCCCAGTCCTACACCATCGACAACCTCATCCGTCGCATCGAGGAGCGGGGCGACCCGTGGCGGGGCATGGACGAGCGCGCCGCCGCGGTGCAGGGTCCCGCGGAGCGCTTTCGGGAGGCGGGGCGTTGAGGCGGAAAGGAGCAGGCGATGACTGCTAGACGGGCAGCCGTGGTGGATGGCGCCAACGTCGCCTATGCCGAGATGTCGCAGGGCGACCAGCCCAAGGTGAGCAACCTCGTCGCAGTGCGCCGGGCGCTCGAGGAGCGGGGCTATGAGACGATCGTCATCGTGGTGGACGCCAGCCTGCGGCATCGCGTCGACGACCCCGATCAGCTGGAAGCGCTGATCGACGGCGGCACCGTCCACCAGGCGCCGGCCGGCACCGATGCAGACTATTTCCTGTTGGAGACGGCCGACCACCTGGGCGCCGTCGTCGTCTCCAACGACACCTATGAGGACTATCGCGACGACTATGCGTGGATTCCGGAGCGCCGCCTGCCGCTGATGATCATCAACGGCAGGGTGGTGCTGTACGATGAGGAGGTAGCCTCCGACCGCTAACATGCCGCCGGGGGCCCAGAGAACGAGGAGCAAGCCGTTGAAGATCGCCGTGTTCGAAGTAGAAGATTGGGAGCGAGAGGCCTTTCAGCGCCTATCCGGCCGCCACGAGGTGATCTTTACGCACGAAGCGCTCAAGTCTGCGGAGCAGGTCGAGCAGTACGCCGACGCCCAGGTGCTGTCGCCGTTCATCTACTCGGACCTGGACGCCGACACGCTGCGGCTCTTCCCCGAGCTGCAGCTCATCGCCACCCGCTCGACGGGCCACGACCACATCGATGCCGAGTACTGTCGCGATAACGGCATCATGGTCTGCAATGTGCCGACCTATGGCGACAACACGGTCGCCGAGCACGTCTTTGGCCTCCTGCTGGCCATCAGCCACAAGCTGACCGAGGCGGTGGATCGCACCCGGCGGGGGGATTTCTCCCAGCAGGGGCTGCGGGGCTTTGACCTGCGCGGCAAGACCCTGGGCGTGGTGGGCACCGGCGCCATCGGGCGCTACGTCATCGAGATCGCCCGGGGCTTTCGCATGCGCGTCCTGGCCTTTGACGTACGACAGGACGAGGAGCTGGAGATCACCCTGGGGTTTCGTTATGTCCCCATGGATGAGTTGCTGGCCCGCTCCGACATCATCACCTTGCATGTGCCCTACAATGAGCACACCCACCACCTGCTGAACGACGCAGCCTTTGACAAGATGAAAGAGGGGGTGGTGATCATCAACACCGCCCGCGGTGGCGTCGTCGACATCCGCGCCCTGGTGCGCGGGCTGGCCACGGGCAAGGTGAGCGCGGCGGGGCTGGACGTGCTGCCCGAGGAGCCGACCATCCGAGAGGAGGCCGAGCTCCTGCACTCCATCTTTCGCGAGGAGCACGACCTGGCCGCCCTCCTGGCCGACCACATCCTCCTGCGGCTGCGCAACGTCATCATCACCCCCCACAGCGCCTTTAACACCCAGGAGGCCATTGGGCGCATCCTAAAGACCACCGTGGAGAACATCGAGGCCTACGAGCGGGGTGAGCCGCAGAACATCATCGCCGGCACCATCGGGCAGTAACCGGGCGACGGAGCGTGAGGCGACGGGCCATGGCGAGCGGCGAGATCCGGATCGGTACCTCGGGCTGGCACTATGCCCATTGGCGGGGCCTGTTCTATCCCGAGGGCCTCTCCAGCGAAGGTTACCTGGCCTTTTACCGGGAGTATTTCGACGTGGTGGAGATCAACAACACCTTTTACCGGTTGCCGGAGGAAAGCACCCTGGCCACCTGGCGCGACACGGCGGGGGACGGGTTCCTCTTTGCCGCCAAGGCCAGCCGCTACCTGACGCACATGAAAAAGCTCAAGGACCCGGAGGAGCCGGCGGCCACCGTCCTCCGCCGGCTGGAGGTGCTGGGCGACAGACTGGGGCCGATCCTCTTCCAGCTCCCGCCCCGCTGGCGCGTGAACGTCGAGCGCCTGGCGCACCTCCTGGAGATCCTCCCCACCACCCATCGCTACGCGTTCGAGTTCCGGGACGGTACCTGGTTCGACGACCGGGTGTACGCGCTGTTGGCCGAGCACCGGGCGGCGCTGTGCATCTACCACATGGGCACCATCACCACGCCCAAAATCGCCACCAGCGACCTGATCTACATCCGCCTGCACGGCCCGTCGGACTCGCCCACCGGCCACTATCTACCCGAGGCGCTGGCGGGGTGGGCCGAGGACGTGGAGCGCTGGGCGGCGGAGGGACGGACCGTCTACTGCTTTTTCAACAACGACGCGGAAGGGTACGCCATCGCGGACTCCCAAGCCCTCCGCGGGCTGCTGGGGCAGGTTCGCCAGGTGGGGCGCTAGGAAGCGCACCGTACCCATCCGCCCAGTGAATGATCGATACCACAGACTGATCGATAGGAGTGAGCCATGACCGACGAAATGCCCTTCGAGTTCGAGTTCCACAACGAGATTGACAACCTCGACGACGGCCTGCGCGACCGGGCCGAGGAGAGGCTGGTGCGCCTCACCAAGGGGCACCAGGACCTGATCGGCGCCTCCATCAGCCTAGAGCCACTGGTCCGGGCGGAGACGGTCTTCCTCTACCGGGCCCGGGTGGTCGCCTACGTCCGGCCGCGGAACATCGTGGGCGTGGAAAAGGCGGACACGCCAGAGGGCGCGCTCAAGGGCGCGCTGGACGCCGTCGAGCGCCAGTTGCGAGCCAAGCGCGACGCGCTGCACAAGCCCTGGGAGCGCCCCGACAGCGGCCGAGAGGCGCGCGAACAGGGCGGCGAGGTGGAGTAGCAGCCCGGCCAAAGATCACCCTCTACCGATTGGAAAGGAGACGCAGCCCGTGAGCCTGATCACGAGAACGGAAATCGAGACCCTCATCGCTCCGCACGAGGCGCCCTGCATCACGATTACGATGCCCACCCACCGGCGGGGGACCGACGTCCTGGAGAACCCCATCCGGCTCAAGAACCTGCTGGACCAGGCCGAGGAGCGCCTGGTG
>JAAZBQ010000364.1 GCA_012513725.1 Chloroflexota bacterium | reverse complement strand
GAGCGCCCCGTCATCCTGAGCGAAGCGAAGGATCTCCGCCGTACTCCTCTCCGTGCCTCCCTCCTCACCCCATACCCCCCAACACCCCGTCATCCTGAGTATCGCATGGCGCCGGGGGCGCCACTCATGCCGCCCAGAAACTTGCCGGGGCGTCTCGGCCGCGCTATCCTCGCGTCCAGCGCGCAGGCAGTTGTAGACCGAGCTGTCCCTGGTGTGTCATTACCCGCTCCTTGAGTATGGTCCCGGTCGGCAGGCTTATTCCCTGGTGGCCTGTCCGCCACCTCCCGGTGTGCGGCACAGTGTCCCCGATGAGCAGCGTCCTGAATGCGGGCCGACCGGGCCTGCGCGCTCAGAAGGAGGTTCCCATGTGCCCTGCCCCTGCGTCCGCCGCCCCCGCCTGGGCCAAGCTCCCCCAGGTCCAGCCCCACGCCGCGGGGCTGGACATCGGGAGCTGTGAGATCGTGGCCTGCGTCCCCGCCGACCGGGACCCCGAGCCCATCCGCACCTTTGGCACCTTCACCCCCGACCTCCAGCGGCTGGTCCGCTGGCTGCAAGGCTGCCGCATCGAGACGGTGGCCATGGAGTCCACCGGCACCTACTGGGTGCCCATCTACGAGCTCCTGGAGGAGGCGGGCATCCGCCCCTGCCTGGTGAACGCCCGGCACCTCAAGAACGTCCCCGGCCGCAAGACGGACGTCTCCGACGCCCAGTGGATCCAGACCCTGCATTCCTACGGCCTGCTGCGCGCCTCGTTCATCCCCGCCGAGGACTGGCGGCAGGTGCGCACCCTGTGGCGCCAGCGCCAGGACCTGGTGCGCCACCGGGCCGCCCACATCCAGCACATGCAGAAGGCCTTGCAGGGAATGAACGTCCAGCTCACCCAGGTGCTGGCGGACATCTCCGGGGTGACGGGGCTGGCCATCATCCGGGCCATCGTGGCCGGGGAGCGGGATTCCCAGGTGCTGGCCCGGCTGCGGGACAAGCGCTGCCGCCACTCCCAGGAGGAGATCGCCCAGGCCCTCACCGGCCACTACCGCCCGGCGGAGGTGTTCGTGTTGGGCCAGGCGCTGGGGCTCTACGACACCTACACGGCCCAGATCGCCGCCTGCGATGCGGAGCTGGAGCGCCAGTACCAGGCGATGGCCCCCGCCGACGACACGCCCCGGGAGCCGCTGGGGCCGCGGCCGAACAAGAACACCCATGCCAAGAACGCCCCGGCGGTGGACGTGCGGGGGGCGTGCTACCGCCTGACGGGGGTGGACCTGGTGGCGGTGCCGGGGCTGGACGACTCCACGGTGCAGACGATCCTGGCGGAGATCGGCACGGACATGACCCCCTGGCCGACGGCCAAGCACTTTTGCTCCTGGCTGCACCTGGCCCCCCGCAACGAGATCACCGGGGGGCGCGTCAAGCGGTCCCGCACCGCCGAGGGGGCCAACCGGGCGGGGCAGGCGTTGCGGCTGGCGGCGCAGTCCGTGATGCGCGCCGACTGCGCCTTTGGCGCCCACTACCGGCGTCTGGCCCCGCGGATCGGGCGGGAGCAGGCGTTGGTGGCCACCGCGCACAAGATCGCTCGCACCGTGTACAGCCTCCTGAAGCATCGCACCCCCTACGTGGAGATGGGGGCGGACGAGTACG
The DNA here is from genome assembly GCA_012513725.1 of Chloroflexota bacterium. Lineage (GTDB taxonomy): Bacteria > Chloroflexota > Anaerolineae > UBA1429 > UBA1429 > JAAZBQ01. The sequence continues at coordinate 384 of JAAZBQ010000364.1, read as the reverse complement.
ACCGCCGCTTTCGGGACCGCACCCTGCGCCGTGTGACCAGGATCGCCAAGGACATGGGCTACCGCCTGGTGCCCGATGAACAGCCCCAGCAGACCACCGAGCAACCGGAGGTGGCTCGTGCCCCAAGTTTCTGAGCAGCGAAGCGAAGGATCTCCGCCGAACATGAACTCGAGGCCGATGTGCGGTAGAGGGCCTTCGCTTCGCTCAGGATAACGGGTTGGGGGGCTTGTGGAGGGATGGGCGGCTTGAAGTGTAGGGCGTGGGAGGCCCTTCGCTTCGCTGCTCAGACGCTTGGTTCGGGGACCCTCGAAGGACGTTCGCGAGGATCAATCCTGTGAATCTTGTGCATCCTGCCCTCTTCTCGGTTTCTTGCGCCATGAGTGG
>JAAZBQ010000363.1 GCA_012513725.1 Chloroflexota bacterium | reverse complement strand
CCACTCATGGCGCAAGAAACCGAGAAGAGGGCAGGATGCACAAGATTCACAGGATTGATCCTCGCGAACGTCCTTCGAGGGTCCCCGAACCAAGCGTCTGAGCAGCGAAGCGAAGGGCCTCCCACGCTCTACACTCCAAGCCGCCCATCCCACCACAAGCCCCCCAACCCGTTATCCTGAGCGAAGCGAAGGCCCTCTACCGCACATCGGCCTCGAGTTCATGTTCGGCGGAGATCCTTCGCTTCGCTCAGGATGACGCACGCGGATGCGAGGCTCGGTGCTCCCGTGCATCCTGCGCGTCACGCCCCACTACCCGGGCCTCACGCGGCGTCCAGATGGGCGACGACGGCCAGGATCAGGCGCAGCGTCAGCACGGCGTTGGGCAGGTCCACCCGCTCCGGGCGATCCTCTTCCCGATGATAGGCCGGGTCGGCGTAGGGGAGCGACCCGATGTTCATCACCGCCGCGGGCAGGCCGGCCTGGATGAACGAGCCGTCGTCGTCTCCGGGGCGCTCCGTCTCGTATTTGGATTGCTCCAGGCCGATCCCGTAGCGTGCGTTCAGCGCGGAGAACAAGTCGGCCAGGCGCTCGCCCTCGGGCGTCGCGTAGCGGGTGACGTTCGCCATGCGGCCGGCGGCGCGATCGGCGTCCGACTTGGCGCCGATGCTGTCGACGTTCAGGGCCGCCACCAGCGTGCGTCCCTCGTTCACCAGCCGCTCGGCGGCGGTGATGCTCGTCCAGGGCGTGTGCTCCTCGTTGCAGAACAGGCACACCAACGTCCGCCGCGGCTGATACGTGGCCAGGGCGCGAGCCACCTCCAGCACGCCGACGGTGCCGGCGCAGTTGTCGTTGGCCCCCGGCGAGGGGATCCAGGACTGGGAGTCCTTGTGCGCCAGCACCACGATGTACTCGTTCGGCAACGCGGTGCCGCGCCGATAGGCGTACAGGTTGTGCGCCGTGTACCACGGGTCCGTGGGCAGCGGGGGAGCGTACTGGGCGGAAGGAGGCTTGGCGAAATCCCGACGGAGCGCCTGCACCCGCACCGCCTCGCGCTCCACGTCATAGCCCGCCAGGGCCAGCTCCCCCGCGATGTAGGCGTCCGCCTCCTCCAGCGTGGAGAGAACGTGCCCGGGTAGGCGGTAGTTCAGCGTGCGAAAGGGCAACGGGTCGCGGGAGAGGTAGAACAGGTCCCGCCGCATCCGCTCCTCGTCCACCACGGCCATCAGGCGTCGGGCGATATCTTCCAACATGGGCTCTCCTCGGAGACGCGGCGTGGCGGGCCGAGAGTCCTCGGCCCGCCACGCGATGACACGGTACCTATTCGACCTTGACGGCCACCATCTGGCACTTGACGCACAGCTCGGCGGCCTTGAAGGCGTGCTCCTGGGTCATGGCCTCCTCGGTGCGGTTCAGGCAGTCCAGGATCAACTGCCCAAAGAAGGGATAGCCCACCTTGCCGTGGAGGTTCATGTGCTGCTCGCCCTCGTGGTTCACCAGGAAGAGGTGATCGCCCTGGCGCTCGCGGGCCACGTCGATGTACTTGCGCATCTCGATATAGCCATCGGTGCCCAGGATGAACGTGCGGCCGTCGCCCCAGGTGCCCAGCCCATCGGGCGTGAACCAGTCCACCCGGTAGTAGTTCATCGCCCCGTTATCGCCGATGAGGGTGGCGTCGCCGAAATCCTCGAGCTCCGGATAGTCCTTGAACTTGAAATTGCCCACCTTGGCCGCCTGCACGGTGGCGTCCTTGGCGCCCGAGTAGTAGAGGAACTGCTCGATCTGGTGGGAGCCGATGTCGATCAGGATGCCGCCATAGCGCGCCTTTTGGAAGAACCACTCGGGCCGCGTGGGCAGGCTGATGCGGTGGGGACCCGTGCCCAGCACCTGGATCACCCGGCCGATGGCGCCGCCGTGTACCAGCTCCCCGGCGTGTACCGCCGCCTCTACGTGGAGGCGCTCGGAATAGTACACCGCGTACTTTTT
>JAAZBQ010000362.1 GCA_012513725.1 Chloroflexota bacterium | reverse complement strand
CCGGTCGGCGGGGCCCGTCCAGGCGGCTCGCAGGCGGGGCTCGATCTCCTGATGAGAAAAGCCCACCAGCGCCGACTTGTTCAGGTTGTCGATCAGTTGGGAGAGGAGCCGACCCCGGCGCACCCGCAGGTCGGAAAAGTAGCCCTGCTCGGCGATCAACGGCTCGACGATGCGCCACATATAGTACTGGGTCGTCTCGATGGTGAGGAATACGGGCTCCGCATCGGGGCTGGCGAACCCCGCATGCTCGGCCAACAGGGGCCAAAAGAGGGCGATCTGGCGCTGACAGAACCCGGGGTAGGTCACCAGGTCGACGCCGCCGCGCACCGGAGCGTTGCAGGCGGTGAGCATCTCGACCAGGGCCTGCTCGTAGCGCTGCACGTGGGCGCGCTGGGGGAGGAGCACCAGGAACCGGTCGGGGCGTTCGCCGGCCGCCAGGCGGCGGGCCAAGTAGGCCTGTAGCGCCGTGGTCTTGCCGGTGCCGGGGAGGCCGTGGACGCACAGCGTGCCGGCATCGCCGAACCGAGCAACCTGCTCCTGTTCGGCGGTGAGCGCGCGGATCGGCGATGGGCTGGGGCGATGCGGCGGCATGTTGGGCGTCGTCCGTTCGGCGATGGCTGCGGCCTGCGGCTTCTGCCCCCATACTACCCGACCGCGCCCCCCGCGTCTACCCGACCGTCGCTGCGTCCGCTTCGCAGGTGGTTGACAGCCCCGCTGGCCAGTGCGTACCATGCCGGCGGACGGTGCGAGGCAGAACAACCCCACGGAGGCAAGCGATGCGTACCATCTCTGAACCGGCCCGGGAGATCCCGGTGATCGCCGAGGTCGATGTCTTGGTCGCCGGCGGCGGACCCGCCGGGTTTGCGGCGGCGGTCGCGGCCGCCCGGCTCGGCGCCAGTGTTATGCTCGTCGAGCGCTACGGCTGCCTCGGGGGGATGGCCACCGGCGGGATGGTGCTCTATATGGACGGCCTGTCCGACGGCACCAAGCGGGTGATCGGCGGCCTGTGCTGGGAATCCATGGAGCGCCTGGGCGACGATGGCGGTCTGGCCGAGCGAGGCCCGCTCCGCTACGACGTGGACTCGGAGCTCTACAAGGTGACCCTCGACCAGATGTGCCTGGAGGCCGGCGTGCGGGTACGCCTGCACTCCTGGGTGGCGAACGCCCTGGTAGAGGACGGGCGCGTGCGCGGGGTGGTCATCGAGAGCAAGTCGGGGCGCGAGGCCGTCCTGGCCCACACCATCATCGACGCCACCGGGGATGGCGACGTCGCCGCGTTCGCCGGCGCCGACTATGAGCTCGGCCACATGCGCATCGGTCTGAACATGAAGGTCGGCGGGGTGGACCGCGACCGCTACCAGGCCTTTGCCCAGGCCGAGCCGGAGCGCGCCCGGGCATTGCGCGGCGCCCTGCGCGACCGGGGCGGCTTCCCCATCGGCATGGGGCCGACGCCCTACAGCGAGGAGGGCGTCTACTGGGTGAACGTCATCGGCCTCTCGGAGCGCAGCGGCCTGGGCCCCCCGGAGGGCGCCGATTATGACGAGCACTGGGGCGGGCGCCTGAGCGCCATCGACGCCGAGGACCTCACCCATGCGGAGCTCGAGCTGCGCCGCCGCCTGGCCGAATCGCTCGCCTACTATCGCGAGAACGTGCCCGGCTACGAGGGGGTGCGGCTGTTGGGCTTTGCCTCGCAGATCGGCGTCCGCGAGTCCCGGCGCATCCTGGGGCATACGGTGTTGACCGGTGAGGATGTCCTAGGCGGGCGCACCTTTGACGACGGCATCGGGCGCGGCGGACTCGCCGGCCCCGGCGTCTCGTACGACATCCCCTACCGGGCGCTGGTGCCCCTGGGAGTGGACGGGCTGCTCGTGGCCGGGCGCTGCATCAGCGCCGACCATCGGGCGCTCGGCCACATCCGAGTGATCCCGCCGATGATGGTGACCGGCCAGGCTGCCGGGACCGCGGCGTTCATGGCCGTGGAGCTAGGGGTGCGGCCGGCCGCGGTGGATCCGGTCGTGCTGCGCAAGCAACTGGCGACGGATGGGGTGATACTGTAGCGCGCACCCTCCTCAGGACCTCCTACCCGAAGGCTGCTTTGGCCTTCGGGTAGGTCGACGGCCTCAGTGGTGCTCCGGATGGTCCTCCGTCGCCGAGTGGTCGTGATAGTGGCCCAACTCGTGCATGCGGTTGTGCAGGCGCCGGTGCGCCGACTCGAGCACCAGTCGCATCTCCCGGTAGCGGCGGGTCTCCGCCCGGGTTCCCACGGTGTCCAGGAAGGCCAGCGCCCCCTCGATTTGCTCCAGGATCGTCGCCGCGTCTGCTGCCGCGTAGAACGGCGAGCCCTCGAGCTCCACCATCACCGGCGACGAGTGCGCGGCGATGATCTCCGGCCGGTCGGGATACTGCCCGCGCACGAGGAGCGCCAGCCACGTGCTGCGTTCCACGGGCAACGACCAACTTCCCTCTGCCCGCCACGGATCCACCGCGACGCTCTCGCGGATCTCGCCGTTCACCACCAGTTCCACCCGTGACATCGGCGTCGTGACGCTGGCCACCTGCCAGGTCACGTCCACCGTCCCGCCGCGCGCCGTCATCTGCAGGCGGCTGCCCATGGGGTGGCCGTCCACGGAAAACTCGAGGAGCGGTCCGTAGGTGACAAAGGTGTGCGCCCGGCGGACGGCCGCCATCCAGTTCTCGTAGGTCAGCGCGCCCAAGGGGCCAACCTGGGCATACGTACGGACCGTGCCGATGGCGGTGCTGGCCGTCATCTTGTCGGTCCCGCCGACCGCCCCCACCATATAGCCGCAGTTCAGGTAGCGGTACCAGTCGGAGAGGGAGTAGGGGTTGATGCCGCTGTAGAGGTCGCCCCAGGAGGTCATCTCCACGCCGTCCACAAGTCCCTCGACGATCGTAGCGGCGTGCTCGGCGCGCGGGTTGGGAAAGTGGGGCAGCACCACGACGCCGCCCTGCTTGCGGCACTGCCGCGCCCACTCGGTCAGCAGAGCGCCCACCGGGTCGCCGAGGGCCGATTCGTCGGGGCCCCCGGTGGTCATCGGAGCGATGATGTTCCCGCTGTAGCCCAGGAGCGAGATGTGCCCGAGGACGTGCTGGCGGTTCTCGGTGCCCACCCGCACGAGGTGCTCGCCATCGCCGCCCGCCTCCCGGGAGCCCCAGGTCGTGCGGCCGTCGAAGTCCCCGACGTTGGTCATCAGCTCGCCCCACTGGCTGGCCAGGAGGTTCACCACGTTCACGCCCTCTCCGGCGCCCTCCAGGAGGGCGGACATCGGCGACAAAAAGTGGACGTGGGTGTCGGCGGTGACCCAGCCCCGCTCCCGCCAGGGGAGGACCTTTTCGATCTCGATGGTGACTTCTCGGGTCTCGGGCGTTATGTCGACCACCTGCCGCACCGGCCGGATCTCAAAGCCCTTGGAGACCTCGACGTACACCCTGCCCAAGGGCAGATCCATCCGCGTCTCGCCGGGGATGTAGGTGCAGTGGTGCGTGCCACGGTGGGTGAAATCGACGGAATAGTCCTCGAACCAGGCGGGGTTCGGGATGCGGTGCCGGTCGACGGGCGCGAGGTACTCGCCCGCCTCGCCGTGGACGTGCAGCTTGACGGCCACCGGCCGCCGGTCCTCCCTCGTCACGGCCCGCAGCGTCACCCGCTGGGTGGCCGGCGTGACAGGTACCAGCGCGCTGCTCTT
>JAAZBQ010000035.1 GCA_012513725.1 Chloroflexota bacterium | reverse complement strand
GCCTCGGGCGTGGGACAAGGGGTTCTTGGCGCCGGTAACTGCGGCGGCGACGGCGTCCTGCTTGACCAACCCTGCCCCCAGCGGGTATACTGCCCCCCGTTCCCACGCCTGGGGTCATGACCCTCACTGCCCGCCCTACCGTTCGGCCCCCTTTCCCGCGCCGCTGCGGGACCCTCACGAGCGTCCGGATCCCCGGCACAGACAAGGAGAGCGTGAATATGCAGTTTCGCGACTATGGCAAGACCGGCCTGCGCCCGTCTGCCCTGGGCTTTGGCGCCATGCGCCTGCCCAAACGAGAGGACGGCACCTGCGATTACGATGTCTCGGTGCCCATGCTCGTCAAGGGCTTGGACCTCGGCATCACCTATATCGACTCCGCCTGGGGCTACATCAACGGCACCAGCGAGGTGGCCGTGGGGCGGGCGATCCAGGGCCGCGATCGGGGCGACCTGATCATCTCCACCAAGATCCCCATCCGCGACATTCGCGGCAAAGAGTGGCGCGAGCGGCTGGAGATCCAGTTGCAGCGCTTTGACACGCCCTACATCGACATCATGCACATGCACAACCTGCACTGGAGCCAGTTCGAGGCCAACGGCCTCGGCGAGGGCGGTTGCCTGGAGGCGGCGCGGCAGGCCCAGCAGGAGGGGCTCATCCGCTACCTGGCCTTTTCCTCCCACGATACCCCGGAGAACGTCGTCCGCCTCATCGAGACGGGCGAGTTTGACGGCGTGACGCTGCAGTACAACCTGCTGGACCGCTCGATGGAGGATCCGATTCGCGCGGCCCACGCCCGCGGCCTAGGCGTCACCGTGATGGGGCCGGTGGGCGGGGGGCGCATGGCGATGTGGAGCCCCCAGCAGGCCCAGGAGTTGTGGCCGGATACCATCCGCTCCGCGCCCGACCTGGCCATCCGCTGGGTCCTCTCGAACCCCGAGGTGAGCGTGGCCCTTTCGGGGATGAACGGCCTGGAGATGATCGACGAGAACGTCGCCAGCGCCGCGCACGCGGAGCCCCTGAACGCCGAGGAGAACGCCGCGGTGCAGGCCATGCTCGGGCGGCTGCAGTCCTTTGCCAACCTGTACTGCACGGGCTGCGACTATTGCATGCCCTGCCCCAACGACGTGGACATCCCGGGGAACTTTTTGCTGATGAACTTTCACCGGGTGTACGGCATGACCGACTATGCCCGGGCCAACTATGCCAAGTTGGCGAACGGCGAAAAGGTCAACGTGCGCGGCCACCGCACCATCGAGGGCCTGGTGGCCTCCGAGTGCATCCAGTGCGGCGAGTGCGAGCCCAAGTGCCCGCAGAACATCCAGATCATCGACCAGCTGGAAGAGGTCGCCGCGACGCTGGGCTGAGCGGCGTCAGGATCATCGGGTGGGGACGGGCCCGTCCCCACCCCTGCACCACCCGGCGGGCGGCCTCCTCCACGCTTCACCGAAAGGACGGCTGCGTCGTGGTCCCTCGAACGCCCGAGACCGTGCACTTTGACGTCCCCACCGCCTGCGCGTTCGCCCGCGCCGGCCGCCTCGAGGAGTGGATCCACGCCTACCTCAGGGCCGGCCACTGGGCCAACGTGCCCCTCTCCGAGGGGCTGGCGCGCCAGCGCCGCTGGTGGAACGGACCCCTGGAACTGCCCCTCGATTGCCTCACCCCCTGCGTGGGGCCCTCGCCCGATATGGAGTACGTGGTGGAGCCTGAGGGTTGGGCCGAGCACACCGCCGACATGGCCGCCGGATTCACCGAGCTCCTGGCCGTCCCGCCCCTGATCGCCGAGTATCGGGCGGGCGCCCTCAGCATCCGCGACGGGAACACCCGCTATGCCGCGTTCCGCATCAAGGGATGGCGGACGTGCTGGGCCATCATCTGGTACAATGCGGAGGAGGATTTTCGGGCGCACACGGCGTGCCTCGCCGGGTGTGGGCTACTTGCTGTGGAGTGACGTGTGCGGGACGGCCTGCTCTGCGCGCCTGCAAGGCGCGGCTACTGTTTGTTATCTCCGGGAACACGCCGTACTCGCCAAGAGGGGGGGAGAACCGATGGCTATGGTAGACCCTATCGCGTCGCCCATCTGGACCTCCGGCCGGGTCGGGGTCTGCTCGGTCGGGCATTACGTCTACTGGCCGCAGTTCGAGGGTCTTCGGGACCGGCTCCTGGAGCACACGGCCACCTTTCTCGCCGAACTCCGCCGCCGGGCGCCCGCCACGATCATCGCCGCCGAGGGCCTCTGCGACACCTCCCACCGCGCCGTGGAGGTCGGCGAGGAACTGGCCCGCCAGCGGGTGGACCTGGTCATCATCTACGTCGCCACCTACACCCCCGCCGCCCACGTTCTGCCGGTGATCCGCCGCACTGGGGTGCCGGCCCTCGTCGTCGGCCTGCAGCCCACCCCGGCGATGGACTATGACCGGGCCACCACCGCCCTCCAGTTGGAGCACGACAACATCACCAGCCTGCCCGAGATCGCCGGGGCCATGGCCCGGGCCGATCAGGCGCCCATCGACGTGGTGGTGGGCACCCTGCACGATGACGAGCGCGCCTGGGGCCGCATCGCCGCCTGGTGCCAGGTGGCCACCGTCGTCCACGAGCTGGCCAATGCCCGCATCGGCCTGATGGGCCACGTCTATGAGGGGATGCTGGACATGAACTCCGACCCCACCATGGTGGAGGCGGCGTTCGGCGCCCACGTCGAGCACCTGGAGATGGACGACCTCGCCGTGCGGGTCGACCGGGTGACCGACGCCGAGTGGCAGGCCAGGCGGGAAGAGATCACCCGCATCTTTCGCTGCCCCGCGCCTGGGGCGGACCCCGTCGCCCGTCAGGTGCAGCCCGAGGACCTCGTCTGGCCGGCCCAGGTGGCCTGCGGGATGGATCGGCTGGTAGCGGATTTCGGCCTGAACGGCCTGGCCTACTATTACCGGGGTTTGGATGGCAACCTCTACGAGCGCCTCCACGCCGGGATGATCATCGGCAACTCGCTGATCACCAGCCGCGGGGTGCCCTGCGCCGGGGAACTGGATCTGAAGAACTGCCTGGCGATGTTCATCATGAGCCGCCTCGGCGCAGGGGGCTCCTTTGCCGAGTTCCACCCGGTGGATTTCGCCGAGGATTTCGCCCTGGTGGGCCACGACGGGCCCCACCACCTGGCCATCGCCGAGGGACGGCCGGCGCTGCGGCTCCTCTCGGTGCTCCACGGCAAGCGGGGCAGCGGGCCCTCCGTCGAATACACCCTCAAACAGGGCCCCATCACCATGTTGGGGCTGACCCAGACCCACGCCGGGACGTTCAAGATAGTGGTCGCCGAGGGCGAGTCGGTGCTGGGGCCGATCCCGGCCACCGGCAACACGAACACCCGGGGGCG
>JAAZBQ010000361.1 GCA_012513725.1 Chloroflexota bacterium | reverse complement strand
AGCTTGACGTTCTGGCCGTAGGTGGAGGCGGGCACGCGGGTGAACACCAGGCCGCGGCGGGTGAGGCGGGCCAGGATATCCTCCAACACCCGAGAGTCGGCGCGCTGCGGGTTGCCGATGTACCCGCTGTCGTAGGACACGCCCGAACGGCCATAGCGGGGGGACTGGGTGGGCGTCTCGGCCACCAGGCCGGCGCGGCGTAGCATGCGCCGCAGCGTCCAGCGATCCGTCTCGCCCTGCTGCAGGAGCAGGCGCTCCAGCACGTCCCGGTCTGCCGGGCTGAGCGCCTGCCAGGCGCCGAGCACCCGCTCCCGGGTAAAGAGTCGGTCCACCAGGAGGCGCACCATCTCCGCCTTGGGGACCTGCTTGCCCTCCGGGGGGTGGATGTCGTTCGCGTCGGCGATGGCGCGCAGCGTTACCGCGTTGTAGCTATCGAGCAGTTCCGCGAGGTTCTCTGCCATCAGATCGCACCCGTCCACTTGGGGGTATAGCCGGCGCGCTCCAGCTCCTCGATCAGCGTGCCCACGGCGTTTTGGGGAACGACCACCAGGCGGGGGGAGAGCTCGGCGATGATCACCCGGTCGAGCGAGGTGACGGCGCGCATCTCGGTGAGGGCGTGGTCGTCGGCCATCTCGATCACCGTGGCGTGCTGATAGATGCGCACCTGCCCATACGCCGCCCACCAGGCCTCGAGCGGCTCTCGCACGTCCGGGGGCATCGGGAACCCCAGGTGGCGCTCCCAGGCGGCGACGAGTTCCTCGAGGAGGGCGCCACGCTCAAAGGTCACGTGGGTGCGTTCGGCGTTCAGCAGGTAGCGAAACCGTTTCGGCGAGGCTTCCTCGAGCCGGGCGATGCGGCCCAGGAGTTGGTGTGCTGCGGGGGAGAGTGCCTGGGGCGGGGCGGACAGCGCGCGCCCGGAGATCGCCAACGCTTCGCGGGGGGCGGGGCGTTCGGCCGGCCCCACATGCGGCGGGAAGGCCGACGCCTCGTAACGATCCCAATACAGGTCGCCGAACCCGTGCAGGCGCACGGCGACCAGCCTCCCGCGGCGCAGACACAGATCAGCGAACCCCAGCCAGTGGAGCGGGCCGGTGAGCAGCGTCTCCATGTACGCGCCCTGGACATCCTGCTGGCCGCCGATGGCGCTCCCCCGCTCCACGACCTGCACCTCCCAGGGCGGCCCGTAATAGAGCGTCTCGCTGATCACGAGGGAGGGGTCAAACGCCGGGAGGACGACGCGCAGGAGCGAGGCGAGATCCTCTAGCTCTACCCAGAGCCCCTCGGGGGCCGAGGCGATGATTCGCAGGACGATGTGCCGGACGCCCGCCAGTTGCTCCTCGAACTGCGGCGCCGTATAGGTCTGCCCCCAGGTGTTCATCTTGCGCACGAGCCGCATCCCGCGATGGCGGCGCAACATCTCCCAGAGGACGTCCCAGTGCCGAACGCTGAACAGCGACCGGGCCAGGATGGCGCGCTGTCCCTGCGCGTCGCGGGCGAAATACTCTCCTTGCACTTCCTCCCACACCAACACCGGGCTGCCCCCGTGCAACACCCGGGCGTTGTAGAGGAGCGCGTAGAGCATGTCCAGGCGGTCCTCCCCGCCGACCAGCGGGGCAGCCTGCGCGACGGTCTCATCGTTCAGCGCACGGTTGGGGGGCGGCACCGTGAGGGATGCCTGGCCCCCGCGGTCCTGAAGGGCATCCTGGGCGAGGAGTTCGCGCACCTCCTCCGGGATGTACCCCCAGCTGCGCAGGCCGGGGAACTGCTGTTCGGCCACCGGGCGCGGCTGCGGGGCGCGCAATCCGGCGGGGCGCTGGGCGAACAGCAGCAGGATCCGGGCGGCGCCCTCCAGGAGGGATGTGGGGTCGGCTAGACGGATCTCGCCGGGTGGATCTCCTTCTGCCGGCTTGCGGGGCAGGATGCCCTCCAGGGCCGGGGGCAGGGCGCGCATCAGGAGCCAGGGCACGTCGGCCCCCCCGGTGTCCCCGCGCCAGTACTGACGGCTGGAGGCGATCAGCCCCCGTTTCAAGAGGCTCGTCAGGCGCGGCAGCATCGGCCCCTCGTTGCCCGGTATGCCCAGCCAACGCACCACCGAGGCCACCTGCGCCTCCATCATGCGGGGCCGGGGTCCCAGGATCATGAGGGCCCGCAACGCGGCAGCGTTACCAGAATCCAGCCTCGCGAGGGCGGCGCGCAGGCTCTCGGGGTCGCTGAGATGGTGGACGAGCTGCTCGGCGATGTCGCGCTTGCGCGTTCCCCGCACCGACCAGCCGTTCGCCGCGGCGAGTTCGCGCATCTGGCGGAGGGAAAGGTCCTGGTACTCCTGGCCCAGGCTCCGTTGCGCCCCGCTGATTTGTGTGGCCAGGAGATTCGTGGAGGCCCAGGGGGGGCGTTCGGTGTGGCGCCGGACGGGTTGCGGCCCGACACGCACCGTGCGTAGCCCGCCGGCGCCCTCTTCGTCAGTGGCCTCGGCAAAGGCCCCGGCATCGGTCGCCCAGCGCATCAGGAGGGCGGCGATGTGCCGGCACACCGCCCCGCTATCTTGGCGGCACGTGCAGCCGACGAGTATCTGCCCTTCCGACAGCCGCGACGCCGCATGGAACAGCGCGTCACCGTCGTACACCAGCGCGTCGATCCTGTCCCCCTCGCGCCGGAGGTCGGACAGGGCCTCGGGGTGTTCGCGGACCCAGGCCATATCCACCGGGGTGGCGAGGCGGGTGACTTGGGCCTCGCGGAGCGGGTCGGGGGAGGGACTCATGCGGCTCCTCCGGAGGGCAGTCGGCGCGCCGGGCCCGGCAGGGCCGGGTGCACCTCGTGGTAGCGGCCCTCCACCGTGGCGGGCTCGTAACCCGCCACCTCGTCGTCGTACAGGATGGTGTACTGGTAGCCCTGCTCGGTGAGGAAGAGCTGGCGGTTGGCCCCATAGGTCTGGTCGTCGGTGTCGCGGCTGACGAGGGTGTAAAAGTGGGCCAGGTAGCCGTTCGCCTTGGGTCGGAGGATGCGCCCCAGGCGCTGGGCCTCCTCTTGCCGGCTGCCGAACGTGCCGGAGATCTGGATCATGACGCTGGCGTCGGGCAGGTCGATGGCAAAGTTCCCCACCTTGGAGACGATCAGCCGACGCACCTGGCCCTCGCGGAACGCCTGGTAGAGCCGCTGCCGCTCGCGCACCGTGGTCTTGCCGGTGATCAGCGGGTACCCGTAGCGCCCGCGGACGCGCTCCAGCTGCTCGAGGTACATGCCGATGATCAGGACCTGGTCGTGGGGGTGCTTGGCCAGGAGCTCATCCAGCACCCGCATCTTTTCCGGGTTCTCTGCGGCGAGGCGGTATTTGTCGCGCTGCTCGGCGACGGCGTACTCCATGCGCAGGTCCTGGGGCAGCGGGATGCGCACCTCGGTGACGTCGGCGGTGGCGATCCAGCCCTGCTGCTCCAGGTCCTTCCAGGGGACGTCGTACTTTTT
>JAAZBQ010000360.1 GCA_012513725.1 Chloroflexota bacterium | reverse complement strand
CGTATCGACAGAGGAGTGAACCGTATGGAACCGATCAGAGTTGGCGTCGTCGGCCTCGGGGGTCGAGGCCTGTACCTGGCCCGCGCGTTCGATGCGGACCCCCGCGTCCGGGTCGTGGCCGTGTGCGATCGCGACGCAGCCCGCCTGGAGCGCGCGCGTCGCGTCCTCGGCGAGGAGGGCCGCCAGGGCTATGCCGAATTGGCAGATATGCTGGCCGACCCGGCCGTGCAGGCCGTGGTGGTGGCCACCCACGACGCCGCCCACGGCGCCAACGGGCTGGACGTCCTCCGCGCGCGCAAGCACCTCTTCCTGGAAAAGCCGATGGCCCAGACCATCGAGGAATGTGACGCCATGATCTCGGCCTGGGAGGGCAGCGGCGTCGTGTTCATGGTGGGGCTGGAGCTCCGCTACTGCTCCCTCTGCGAGGCCATGCGCCAGGACCTCGACGCCGGCACCGTCGGCGACGTGCGGATCGCCTACGCGGTGGATAACGTCTCCGTCGGTGGGAACTATTACTACCATGGCCCCAAGCGCCGGCAAGAGTACGTCAAGAGCCTGGTCTTGGAAAAGGGCACCCACACGCTGGACCTGATGAACTGGTTCATCGGCGCGCACCCCCAGCGCGTGTATGCCGAGGGCTCGCTGGACGTCTTTGGCGGCGACGCCCCGAACGACAAGCGCTGCCGCGACTGCGACGAGGCCGACACCTGCCCCTACTATGTGGCGCAGGAGTTCAAGATGGATTACGGGGAGGTGCTCCAGGACAAGGAGGACCTCTGCGTCTATGCGCAAGGGTGCGACACCCACGACAACTCGCTGGTGACCGTGTGGTACGACAACGGCAGCAAGATGTCGTACGTCGAGTGCCACTTTACGCCCGACTATTCCCGTGAGTTTACGCTGATCGGCACCAAGGGGCGGATGTACGGGTTCTACAACAACGAGCAGGATTTCCGCATCGAGACCACCTACCGGCACTCGTCGCGCAAGGACGTGGTGTACCCCGAGCGGCGCCCGGGCGGCCACGGCGGCGGTGACCCGCGGATCCAGGACGAGTTCCTGCGGCTGGTGCAGGCCGGCGAGCCTGCTTGCCCAGGGGTTCTAGGCGCCCGCAACAGCGCGGCGATCGCCATCGCCTCCCACGAGGCGATTCTCCAGGGGCGCCCGATCGATGTCCCGCCCGTCCCCGTGAGCGGCATGCCCTGGTAAGAGAAACGCAGAGAAGCAGAGGGGAGACGCAGAGACGCGGAGAAGAATGATACGCAAAGACGCAAAGGAGCAAAGACGCAAAGGGGAGATGTGGGGCCGCGCGGTGACTCGCTGGCTTACAGAGTCGTCATCCCGAGCGAAGCGAGGGATCTCCGGCGCACATCACCCGTAGTCCATGTGCGGCAGAGATCCTTCGGTGGACCTCAGGACGGACCTCGGGATGACACGTGACTGAGCTCGAGACTCATCGGGTGGGATGCCTCCAACGCCGCCCCGATCACCAGTTCCCCTTTGCGCCTTTGCCTCTTTGCGTCTTGGCGTTGGATTCCTCTCCTCTGCTTGGCCTTGCGCCGGGAGGGGGGTTGGTGCACAATGGCGGCGTTTGTGTCGGCAAACGTGAACGAATGATCAAAGGGAGAGTGCAAAAGATGGCCATCAAGGTCGATGAGCGCTGCTTGTACGCCAAGAGCCACGAGTGGATCCGCATCGAGGGCGAGGTCGCCTATGTCGGCATCACCGACTATGCCCAGGACCAGCTCGGCGATGTGGTCTATGTCGAGCTGCCCGAGGAGGGCGATTCACTGGGTCAGGGAGAGGTCTTTGGCGTCGTGGAATCGGTCAAGGCCGCCTCGGACCTCTACATGCCGGTGGGCGGCGAGATCGTCGAGGTGAACGCCGACCTGAACGACGCCCCGGAACTGGTGAACCAGGACCCCTACGGCGAGGGGTGGTTCATCAAGCTCGCTGTGAAAGACGAGGGCGAGACCGCCACGCTTCTCGACGCGGCGGGGTACCAGGAGTTCGTGGAGCAGGGAGCGGACGAGGGAGGGGCGTAATGGCGTACGTGCCCCACACGGCCGCCGAGCGCGAGGAGATGCTGGCCCGCGCCGGCGTCGAGAGCGTCGACGATCTCTTTGCCGTGGTGCCCGAAGCGTGCCGCTTTCCCGGGCTCGATCTGCCGCGCCCCCTCTCCGAGATGGAGGTGCTCCAGGAGCTCCGCGAGCTGGCCGGGCGCAACGTCGACGTCGAGAGCCACCCCTGTTTCCTCGGGGCCGGCGCGTACCACCATTTCGTGCCCAGCGTGGTGGATTTCGTCATCAGCCGCTCCGAGTTCTATACCTCCTACACCCCTTACCAGCCGGAGATCAGCCAGGGCACCCTGCAGGCCATCTTTGAGTACCAGTCGATGATGTGCGACCTGACGGGGATGGACGTCTCCAACGCGTCGCACTATGACGGGGCCACGGCGATGGCCGAGGCGGCGGTCATGTCCGTCCACGTGGGCCGGGGCCGCCGGCGGCGGATCGTGGTCTCCTCGCTGGTGAACCCCCAGTACCGCGAGACCCTGCGCACCTACGCCCAGGGCATGGACCTGGCCATCGACGAGATCGGCCGCACGCCGGCCGACGCCGCAGAGGCCGTCGACGATGAGACGGCCTGCCTCATCGTGCAGACGCCCGATTTCACCGGGCGGGTGCTGGACCTCGCCGGCATTGCCGACGCCGTCCACGCCAAGGGCGCGCTCCTGGTGGTGGTCTGCAACCCCATCTCGCTGGGGCTCCTGCGGCCGCCGGCCGCCTATGGCGCCGACATTGCCCTCGGCGAGGGGCAGCCCCTCGGGAACGGGCTGAACTACGGCGGACCCTACCTCGGCTTTTTCGCCTGCCGGCAAGAGCACGTCCGGCGGATGGCCGGCCGCCTGGTGGGCCAGACGGTGGACGCCGAGGGGCGGCGGGGGTACGTGCTGACCCTCACCACCCGCGAGCAGCATATCCGCCGGGAAAAGGCCACCTCCAACATCTGCACGAACCAGGGTCTGAACGCCCTGGCGGCGGCCACGTACATGGCGGCGATGGGCAAGGGCGGCCTGCAGCAGGTGGCCTCGCTCTGCTACCACAAGGCGCACTATGCGGCGGCCGAGATCGGCCTTCTGGACGCCTACTATGTAGATCCCGCCGTGCCCTTTTTCAACGAGTTCGTCGTCCGCTGCCCCAAGCCGGTGGAGGCGCTGAACGAGGACCTGTTCGAGTCGTTTGGCATCATCGGCGGGTACGACCTCGGCGCCGACTATTCCGAGTACCGCGACCACATGCTCCTGTGCGTCACCGAGATGAACACGCGCCAGGAGATCGATGGCCTCGTCGAGGCGCTGGAGGCGATTGCGCTATGACGGAACCCGTGATCTATGAATACTCGGCCCCGGGCCGGCGCGCCGCGACGCTCCCCGAGGTCGACGTCCCCTTGGCCGATCCGCTCCCCCCGAGCATGCTCCGGGAGGGGCTGGACCTGCCGGAGGTCGCCGAGGGGGATCTCGTGCGCCACTATGTGCGCCTCTCGCAGATGAACTATGCCGTGGACCTGGGGATGTACCCCCTGGGCTCCTGCACGATGAAGTACAACCCCAAGGTCAACGAGGTGGCCGCCAGGATCCCGAGCCTGGCCTGGACGCACCCGCACCAGCCCGAGTACCAGGTGCAGGGCAACCTCCACATCCTCCATACCCTGCAGGAGATGCTGGCCGAGATCGCCGGGATGGACGCCGTCTCGCTGCAGCCGGCCGCGGGCGCCCAGGGCGAGCTGACCGGCGTGCTCATGATCCGGGCCTACCACCGAGAGCGGGGCGACGACCGGCGGACGGTGATGCTGATCCCCGACTCGGCCCACGGCACGAACCCGGCCACCACCACGATGGCCGGGCTCGAGGCGGTGACGCTGCGCTCCGACGCCCGGGGCAACGTCTCCCTCGACGACCTCCGCGCCCACCTGGACGACCGGGTGGCCGGCATGATGCTGACCAACCCGAACACCCTGGGCCTCTTTGACGAGCGGGTGATGGAGGTCTGCCGCTTGGTCCACGAGGCTGGCGGGCTCATGTACGGCGATGGGGCGAACATGAACGCGCTCCTGGGCGTCGCCAAGCCAGGTGAGCTGGGCTTTGACGTGATGCACTTCAACCTGCACAAGACGTTCTCCACGCCCCACGGAGGCGGCGGCCCCGGCGCTGGCCCCGTAGCGGCGGTGGACGCGCTAGCGCCCTACCTGCCCGGCCCCGTGGTGACGGCAGACGAGTGCGTGTTGGACATCGAGACTGGAGCGCGCTGGCAGGACGACTGGAGCGACGAGCACTGCATCCAGGGCAACTGGTACAGCCTCGAGATGCCGGCCAAGTCGATCGGCCGGGTCAAGTCGTTCTATGGCAACTTTGGCGTGCTGGTGAGGGCCTACACCTACATCCGCATGCTGGGCGAGGCGGGCCTCCGCAAGGCCACCGACGGGGCGGTGCTGAACGCCAACTATCTCCAGGCGCTCCTCCGGGACGTCTATCCGCTCCCCTACGACCGGCGTTGCATGCACGAGTTCGTGGTCGAGGGAGTCGTCGAGGGCGCCGAGGGGATCCGGGCGCTGGATATCGCCAAGCGGCTGATCGACTATGGCTACCACCCGCCGACGAACTATTTCCCGCTCATCGTCCACGAGGCGCTGATGATCGAGCCGACGGAGACGGAGACCAAAGAGACGCTGGATGCGTTCGCCGAGGCGATGACGCGGATCGCCCAGGAGGCCCGGGAGAACCCGGAAATCCTCCACGAGGCCCCGCACACCGCGCCCCTCCGCCGCCTCGACGAGGTCCAGGCCGCCCGCAACCCCGTGCTGCGCTGGGAGAAGGAATCGTAACGCAGCGGCGGATGGGAAGGTAAAGGAGCGCCAGGTGGGGACATCCCTGCCTGGCGCTTCTCGTTGCCCGCGCGGCTGTGCCCTATGCCCGTTCCTTCCGCGGGCCTCGGTCAGTAGAGGCCCCGTGCTGGCAGGCGTAGGGATGATCCTAGTGGGCCACCTCATAGTACAGGTCGTCGTAGGGCGGATCGACGTATTCCGGTCCCGTCTCGACGAGAAAGATGTACTCGCCGCAGGAGGCCGTCATGGTGTTGAGATCAATCACCAACTCGTCGGTAAAGCGCTCATCGGTCTGTCGATGCACATAGTCGCAGGAGGCCCTGAACACGTTCTGAGCGGCGTCGTACTCCCCGACGATGATGGTGTCCACGGGGATCCAGTAGGAAGCCAAGGCGGAGCCATACCGCAGCGACACGATGCGATGCTGGCCACCATGCTCCTCCAGCCTGTACAGAAACGCTCTTCTCCGCTTGGCGGCGGGCTCCTGCGTCTCCTCCCAGGTTCCATAGTAGGTGAACTCGTTGTTGGGAACCAGCAAGAACAGCTGCTGGGGGCTAACGCGGCCTAGCACGATCACCGTGCGCTCTTGCGTCACCTGGAACTGCTGTACGAGCGTAGGGGGGTCTTCTGTGGGGTCATCGCCCGGGAGCCAGAGCTTGAGCTCGGTCGGGACGCCCGACTGGATATAGCCCAGAATCGTGGCCACCAGGGTAACGGTGCCCTCGTCGTTGAGCGTGATGGACCACCCCTCCTCAAAAGCGCCGCCGGGCCGATTCAGGGAGATGGTGGCATTGGCGTACTGGCTCTTTTCGCCGTCGGGCACGTTCTCCAGCACCTCGATGGTCAACGGCGCGTTGAGGGCCCTGCGCAGGTGGTCGACTGCGTTCCGGTAGTCGATCCTGCCGTCATACTGGATCTTTTTGAACACGTCCTCCAGCACCGGCTGGAGCCGCTGGCCGAGCCTGGCCTTGTACTGATCGATGCAGTACAACTGCGCATCCAGTGTGGCGGGCAGCGCGCCGGTCGTGTACATGTGCAGGTCGGCCTCGTTGGTCGCCGCGAACTGCTCTTCGGGGTCATCGTGGAAATAGCGCGCGCTAAAGTTCTCCATGATGGCGTCCAATGCGGTGCTGAACCGATCCGGGTCATCCTTGTACCGCGCGTACAGCTTGAGGATGATCGCGTACCACTCGGCGTCTGTGCGCGGGTGCAGGCTCTCGTTGTACGCGCAGACCGCCTGGAACACGGCGTCCTTGTAGGTAAGGTTCGCTTCGTCCAGGAACCGATTGAGGGAATAGTCGATCAGGAGGACGCCCAGCATGGATAGCTTGACGGCGTTGGCGGCCTCCTTGGCCGAGACGGCCGCGCTGTACGCGAACTTGTATGCCGTTGCGGCCACCGTCTCGGAGGATTCGTCGCCCTGGTAGGCGTCATACATCGTCTCCAGCAGCGACACGGTGGAAAGCCCCACCGTAAAGGTCGACACGCCCGAGAGGACGTTGCCGATCTTGTCGTACCCGCCGCCCCGCAAGGCGATCTCGCCCGCATCGGT
Organism: Chloroflexota bacterium; assembly: GCA_012513725.1. GTDB lineage: Bacteria > Chloroflexota > Anaerolineae > UBA1429 > UBA1429 > JAAZBQ01. Next base: position 2,475 of record JAAZBQ010000360.1, on the reverse strand, counting down.
GACCCAGCCCACCACGTCGTTGAGGAGCCCGATCTGCTCCTCGCTCATGTCGCCGACGGTCGCGAGGGGCGTCTCGGTACCCCTCATGAGCCACAGGTAGAACTCCTTCATCAGGCTATTGGTCACCTCACCGGGCTGCCCCGTCTGCTCGTACTCCCGTAGAACGGCCAGGGCGGTCTCGTCGTCCAGGCGCCGGGCGCGGATCCTGGCCAGGAGCGCATAGGGCGAGTGGGCGTGCTCGGTCGTGACGGTGCAGAACGTGGAGAGGTGGTCCGTATAGATGGTGACGGTTTTTTCCTCAGTATTCACCGTATAGTCGGCCAGTTCCCATTCTCCGGTGGCGGGGTTCTGGTACTGGGCCAGCACCGAGTGCTCCTCGTCGCCGGGGATGGTCCTGCGTGCGTCGTAGGGCAGGGTGATGGTCAGTAACCCATCGAACGTCTCACGGCCGTCGACGGTGATGTCGTAGGTGGTGAGATGACCTCCCTGGTCGGTATCGGTTGTGCCGCCCAGTTCGCTGACGGTGACGGTCTCCCCGTCCATGCCGTTGTAGGGGCCAAAGTCGATGACCGCGCCCCTCTCCGTGCGGACCACGGTCTGGCCCGCATCCAGCGTAAAGGTGCTGCTCTCGCCCCGGCCGCCGTCCACGGCCAGGCCCGGCCAGCCATATAGCGCCACGACTACGGTCTGTGCGACAAGGAGCAGCGCCAGGCCGATACACAGCGCGTTGCTCCCGCGGCCGCCTTGGGAGCGGGCCGGCCGCGGGCGACGCGGCGCCGGGGGAGCGGGCTTGGCCGGCGGGGGTGGCGCGGTACGCTCGGGTGGGCCAGCAGGTTCGGCGCGTTGTGCCGGCGTCGTCGCCCGGCCGGTGGGCGCGCCGCAGGCGCCGCAAAAGCGCGCCCCGGCCGGCAACTCGACGCCACAGTTCATGCAGTACTTGTTCATCATCGATCTCCGTTAGGGCCGCACGAGCGCCACATAGGCGGGAATCCCGTCAGGGGTGGCCAGCGTTCCGATAGCATACTGCCTGCCGTTCGCCTCGTACATCTCCGTCAGGTGGATGGTACCCGCGCCCGAGGCCCACAGCGTGCCGCCATCCCACTGGCCGGCGAACACCGAGTCCTCCATGTCCGTCTCGTCGTAACCGCTCTCGTCGCCGAGCCAGAAGATGAGGTACCAATCCAGCGTCAACTGCAGGCTCTCTTCCGTGCCGTCTATGGTCATGTTGAGGAGTTCCAGCGCGCTGGCATCGTGCACCCCTTCCGGGTCATACAGGATCAGGGCCTTCCAGCCTCCGGTTGCGGCATCCAAGCGGTCGATGGTGACGGCGTCCGCCGGGACGCCGTCATAGAACACGCTCTCCGTGTACCACGCGAACTCGTCCACCTTGGGACGTTCCTCTGTGGACAGGCCGCGGTCTGGCGGCGGCGGCGTGTGGGGGGCGATGGGCTCCGCCTCCTGCGGCCCGATCGCCGGCAGGGTCGATGGCGGCGCCTTGGTGGCGGCGTCGATCCTTGGTGCATCCACCATGGCCCTGAGGTTGGGCGGTATGGTCACGATGCCCGCCGCCAGCATGGCCAGGTTTCCCACGACGAGAAACAGGGTTAGAATCCGTCTTCCGTTCCCTGTGCGCTTCGCATCATCATGCATATCTGTCTCCATGTGCATCATCCAGCTGCAGGGTCGTATCCGTTGGCACGTGAACAAACCGGAAATGGCGACGGAGGCCGTGCCCCCGCAGATCAACAGGCTGCGGATCGGTCAGCCAGTCGCGAGTGTTCGCGCCCTGTCCGCGCGGAACCGGCGTGCGCCGGAAAGCAGGCTTGCGCCGACAGGACAAAGGGGCCTGGGCGTGGTGGCGGCCACCACGGTGGCCGTGCTCTGGGTGGCTGCCGACCTCGACGGGTAGCATCCCTTCGAGGGTGGGAGCGGAGATGCGCCCCGTTGCACGGGGAGCCGTTGACCGAGACGGCCTCGGCCGGTTCCCACTGCAGAGTCTTGGCGGGGCGCAGCGTGCCGACGACGGGACGCAGTCGGGGGTTGTGGCAAGTAGCCATGATGTCAGCCCGGACAACGGTGGGGTGGCGGCCGTCGACGTGCGTCGCCACGTGGCCAAGATCGTACACCCCCACCCCGCGAAGCGCAAGCCCTACAGACATCCGCTTTCGCTTGGCGTCTTGCGCGTTGCGTCGGTATGGATATGGTGTGGGCGGTGGGACGGGTCGCCCCCGCCTCTGTCAGTACTCTGATCGCGAGGGAGTATGCTGTACTTGGTAGCAACGCCGATTGGGAATATGGGCGACATCACCTTGCGGGCGCTGGAGGTGCTCCAGAAGGTGGACGTCGTCGCCAGCGAGGACACCCGCAAGACGGGCCGGCTCCTCCAACACCACGGCATCAAGAAACCCCAGATCGCCTTTCACGAGCACAACGAGGAACAGGCCGGCCGGCGGGTCCTGGGCCTCCTCGAGGATG
>JAAZBQ010000359.1 GCA_012513725.1 Chloroflexota bacterium | reverse complement strand
GCGCGACAGAGGGTGGCGATGCCCTCCGTCCCGTGCTCGGCAAGGAGGTAGGCCACCAGGCTGCGGGCGCCTGCGCGCGAGTCGCCGGATAGCGCGCCGGCCGACACATCCAGGAGAGCGGCCGGATCGGTTCCCTCAGGCAGGCCGGCGACGGCCAGGTTGAGGGCGTCGGGGCCCTCGGGCAGGGCCTCCCCGCCGCCCAGCCAGTCGGCTAGACCGGCGCGGAGCCAGCCGCCCGCGCCGGCGGGCAGGCCGAGGTCCGTAAGGGCCAGGGCGACGGCGGTCTCGGTGAGGGGCGCCGTGCGGGAGACCTCGATCCCCTCGCCAGAGGCCAGCCAGTCGCGAGCCCCGTCGGTGGGATACACCGTGACGGTGGTGCTTAGCGCCGGGGTGTGGCCCAGGGCGGCGAGAACCCGACCATAGGTCGCGTCGAGCTCCGCCGCCCACTCGGCGTCGCTACGGCCCGCCGGGGCCGGGCGGGGGCGCCCCTCGGCCAGCTCGTCGCGGACGATGATCGGCGGACGCCAGGGGCTGACGAAACGCGCCGCCAGCAGGGGCGTTTCCACGAGGTCGCCCACAGGCCGTGCGCCGTACCAGTCGCCCTCCCGCCGCACCAGGCGGGCGGGATAGGCGGGCAGCGCCTCGGTGCCGCCCTCGGCGTCGGTGAGCCGGGGGGTCACCTCGGCCGTCGCCCAATCGCCGTGCACCACCAGCGACTCGACGGTCAGGGCGTAGCCGTGGGCGGTGGCCTCGGCGCGGCTTCCGAGCCACTCGCGACCGGCCTCCTGCCAGCCAAGGTCGGCGGGATCCAGGGTGGACGCATAGGCGTCGCCGTTCCCCGCCTCGATCGCCTCGGCCTGGCGCTCCACCGCGGCGCGCACCCGACCGTGGGCCGAGGAGAGTGCCAGCGCCGTATGGGAGGCCACCACGCCCGCCTCGCGCAGGCGCTCAGGCTGCAGGGTCTCGGGCGTGTCGTGGGGCGTGTGGTAATAGGGGACGTCGAACCCATCCCACGAGAGAAGCACCGCGGGCACACCGGCCCGGCTAAAGGCCAGGTGGTCGCTGCCGCTGGTGGTGACGCCGCCGGGGCCATCGGCCAGGAGGCCCCACAGGGCGGCAGAGGCGGCCGCCTGCCGGCCGACGTCGGTATCCTCCCCGCCAATCGAGAGCACCCCCTCGGTAGCCAGGCCGACCATGTCCAGCTGGATCATGCCTACCGTCTGGGAGAGGGGCACCGGCGGCGCGCCGACATAGTGGGTCGCGCCGAGCAGCCCCTGCTCCTCGGCGTCCCAGGCGGCGAACAGCACCGAGGTGTCGGGCCGGTAGCCGGCCGCCTGCCAGGAGCGGGCGATCTCCAGGATCGCAGCGATCCCCGAGGCGTCGTCGTTCGCGCCATAGTAGATGTCGCCGTTCCCGTCGGTGCCGAGGTGGTCATAGTGGGCGCCGAGGACCAGCACCTGTGAGGCCCACTCGGGATCGGCGCCGGGCAGGAGGCCGAGGACGTTGCGGGCCGGCGCCTCGCCGGGCTCCTCCATCTGCACCTCGAACGCCGCCTCGGTCTCCAGGGGAACGGACTCGTAGAGGATGGTGAGGTCTGCGGAGCGGTAGCCGCTGCCCGCCAGGAGCGCCTCGGCCGCGGCCTCGTTCACCCACAGGGTGGGGAGGCCGTCGGGCAGGTAGGGCGCCTCGCGATAGGTGCGCAGCATCGTGATCTGGTTCTCGTGCTCGGCAAGGAGCAAGAGGCCGCCGGCGCCGTGTTCCACCGCCTGGCGAAGGGCCTCCTCATAGTACCGCCCCCGGCACAGGACGATGCCGCCCACGACGTCCATCCCGGCATAGTCCTCGCGCAACCCGTCGGAGAGCCAGTAGACCGGCCCCTCGGCCCGGCCGCCGCCGGCATAGCCGCCCCAGGCATAGGCATAGTCCTGGCGGAAGGCCAGGTCGCCGCCCACCTCGCCGCCGGGCGCCGTGATCCGCAGGGTAGGCGCAGCGGTCACCCGGGCATAGGGCACCGCGAACGCCTGGTAGTACGCACCGTCCACCGCAGGGAGGAGGCCGTACTCCCGAAAGCGCTCGGCGATGTACTCGCCGGCCGCAGCGTGTCCCGGCGTGCCCGGCTGGCGTCCGCCGTACTCAGGGGCCGCCAGCGCCTCGACGTGGGCCATGGCCTCCTCGACGTCGAACAGCCGGGCGATGGCCTCCAGGTCGCCGGCGGCCGCCGCCTCCCCCTCGGCGACGGCTGCGGCCGGGGGCGGCGCCCAGGCGACGGGCTGCGCGGGATCCCGCGGCGCACCGGCAGGTCCACCGCTCGGCGCCGGGAGCGCCTCCGCGGACTGCGACTCGGCCTCG
>JAAZBQ010000358.1 GCA_012513725.1 Chloroflexota bacterium | reverse complement strand
TCCGGTACTCGTCCCAGGGCTGAAAGCCGAGGGCCTCGTAGGCCCGGCGGGCCGGTGCATTGTCCCATCGCACGGTGAGGGTGACGCGGCGCCGGCGGCCGAGGGCCTCGCGGCAGATGGCCGAGACGACGGCCTTGGCCAGGCCCCGACCGCGGTACGCCGCGCGGGTGTACACGGCGCCGATGTGGGTGAGCTCGGGGATGTCCGCCTCGACGGAGACCGTGGCGGCTGCCACCCCACCGGCCTCGACGAGGTACGCGCCGTCGCGGACGGCTTGCTCGGCGGCGTTCTCGTACCAGTCGGCCTGGCCCTGCCCGCCCCCCGGAAAGTACTCGGCCTCGAACCGCCTGCGCAGATCGGCCAGATGGTGGACATCGGCTCGGGTAGCCCGGCGGGCGGTGACGTCCGCCGCGAACGGGCGGAACGTGTCGGCATCCAGCGAGCAGAGCACCTCGACCTGGTCGTAGGCCGGGAAGTAGCCGCGGGCCAGGAGCACCTCCACCAGGGGATCCAGCACGCGCCGGGCGCCCACCACCCATCGCAGCGGGTGGCGGACGGCGTCCTCGAGCATGGGCGCCACGACGGCGGGATCGGCGAGGTGCGGCAGCCAGCGGCCGCTGGAGTAGAAACACTGCACGCCGAGGATGCCATCGTCCGTTCGGTAGCCGATCACCCGAGAGGGCTCTGCGACCCCGGGCTCCCCGCGATGGACCAGGTCGTGCAGGGCAAAGATCGCCTCACGATGATGGGCGTGGAGATAGGCCAGCATCTCGTCGGCGCTGGCCATGCCCACGCGCACGACGGAGTGACCACCGCCTCCGGTCGCGGTGAGTGCCACACACCCTCCTCGGCTCCTCAAGAAAAAAGGCAAACCCGCGGGGGTTTGCCTTGTAGGAGAACAGGGACGCGCGCCTAGGCGCGGCTGCGGCGCTGCTTGCGCTTCTTTTCGGCCAGCGCCTGCTGGAAGGCCAGCTCGACGGCCGTGGGGAAGCCCGGCTCCTCGGGCGTGGAATAGGTCTCCGGCTCCGGAGACCGGCCACGACCCTGCCCGCGCGGGCGGCGCTGGCGCCCGGAGCCCTCGCGCGGTCCGCCCTGCCGGCCCGGCGCCTCAGCAGCGGGTCCTTCCTGCTCCCCCGCCAGGTCCTTCATGGTGAGCGAGATGCGCCGCCGCTCGATGTCGACGTCGAGCACTCGCAACTGGACCTCATCGCCGACGTTCAGCACCTCGGACGGATGGTTCACAAAGCCGCCACCCAGTTGCGAGATGTGCACCAGGCCGTCGGTGGGCGCGCCAATATCGATAAAGGCGCCGAAATCCACCAAACGCATCACCTTGCCCGTTACCACGGAGCCGACCTCGATGCTGCTCAGCGAGGCCTTGACCTCCCGTTCGGCCCGGGGAACTGTCAGGCTGATGCGGTTGTTGTCAGTGTCCACCCGCCGCACCACGACATCAATCTCGTCGCCGACCTTGAGGGTCTTGTCGATGCCGGCGCGCTTGAGTGTCGAGACATGCGCCAGGCCGTCTCGCCCGACGCCAATGTCGATGAACGCGCCAAAGTCCACGATGTTGCGGACCTTGCCCCGCATCGTGCTGCCGGTCTTGAGGTCCTCAATGCCTGGGCCCTCGTCCTCGGGCTCCGGCGTCTCGGGTTCGGCCGCCGCGACTTGGGCCGGCTGTTCCTCAGCAGTTGGCGCTTCCGGAGTCTGCTCCTCAGCCGCTGCCTCTTCGGCTGCCGGCTCTTCAGCCGCCGGCTCTGCAGCCGCCGGCTCTGCAGCCACCGGTTCTGCAGCCGCCGGCTCTTGAGCTACCGACTCCTCGGCCACTGGCTCCTCCGTGGGAGCCTCTGCAGCTACTTCCTCGGCCTGCTCTGCAGCCACCGGCTCTTCAGCCGCTGGTTC
>JAAZBQ010000357.1 GCA_012513725.1 Chloroflexota bacterium | reverse complement strand
TCGATGCCGCCTATGGCCTGGCCAGCCCCGTAACCCCCGAGGCGCTGGAGGTGCCCCTCGACGAGACGCTCTCCGGCACCGTGGTGCGCACCGGGCAGACGCTCATCGAGGCCCACGTCTGGGGGCGCTCTGCCCACGCGAACAAGACCCTGCAGCGGCTCGGTGTCAAGACCCTCGTGGTGGTGCCCATGACGGTGGAGCAGCGCGTGGTGGGCGCGCTCACCCTGGCACATCCCGATGTGGTGGAACTCGACGAGGTGACCCTGCGCATCGCCGCCAGCCTGGCCAACTATGTCGCCTCCCTCACCGAGCGACGCCGCGCCGAGCGCGACCTGCAGCGCGCGCACGACCACCTCGATCAGCGGGTATCCGAGCGCACCGGCGAACTGGCCCGCGCCAATGAGGAACTCCGCCAGGAGATCGCCGACCGCCAGCGGATGCAGGCGGCCCTCGCCCAGTCAGAGGCAAAGTGGCGCTCCCTGGTGGAAAGCGTACCGAGCGCCATCATGACCGTGGAGCGCGACGGAACGATCCTGTTCGCCAGTCGCCCGCTCTCTCACCGCGATGGCCGAGACGTAACCGGGCAGAACGTGTTCGGCCTGATCCGGCCCGACCAGCGGTCCGCGCTGCGCGAGGCGCTCGAGCGGGTGTTCGACCGCGGCGAGCGCCACACCGTCGAGGTGTCCAGCGGCGGCTCGGGCGATCTGCGCTGGTTCTCGGTGCGCCTGGGCCCCATCCGAGAGGAGCAGCAGATCGCGGGCGCGGTTCTCGTCACCTCGGATATCACCGAGCGGCGGCTGCTCGAGGATCAGTTGCGCCAGTCGTCCAAGATGGAGGCCATCGGCCAGCTGGCCGGCGGCGTCGCCCACGACTTTAACAACCTCCTGACGGTGATCAACGGCTATAGCCAGTTCATGGTGCGCAGGCTCCCGGAGGATGACCCGCTGCGTCACGATCTCGAGGAGATCCGGCGGGCCGGCGAGCGCGCGGCCAAGCTGACGCGCCAGTTGTTGGCGCTCAGTCGACGGCAGGACCTCGAGTTGGAGATCATTGACGTCAACGAGGTGATCGACGGGATGTGCTCCATGCTGAGCCGCGTGCTCGGCGAGGACATCATCCTGGATCTGAACCTCGCCGAGGACCTCGGCGCCACCAAGGCGGATGCCGCCCAGGTGGAGCAGGTCCTCCTGAACCTGGCCGTGAACGCGCGCGACGCCATGCCCACGGGGGGCGCGCTGATCATCGAGACTGCCAACATCACGCTGGACGAGGAGTTCAGCGCCGGTCACCTGGGCCTCCGGCCGGGGCAGTACGTGCGGGTGGTGGTCTCGGATACGGGCTGTGGCATGGCGCCCCAGGTGCTCGCCCACCTCTTTGAGCCCTTTCACACCACCAAGGATCCCGGCAAGGGCACCGGCCTGGGGCTCGCCACCGTGTACGGCATCGTCAAGCAGTTCGGCGGCGAGATCTATGTGTACAGCGAGGCGAATCACGGCACGGTGTTCAAGATCTACCTGCCGCGGGCCGACGCCCCGCCCGTGGTCGCGCGGCCGAGCTGCGAGGCGACGGCGCAACTGCCGGGGGGCTCGGAGACCGTGATGGTCGTCGAGGACAAGCCCGACGCGCGGCTGTTCACCGTGACGGTGCTCGAACGGCTCGGCTACACCGTGCTGGAGGCTGCCGGCAGCAGCGACGCCCTGGCGCTGTTCTCCGCACGCCAGGAGCCCGTGGACCTGGTGATGACCGACGTGGTGATGCCCGGCATGAACGGCATGGACCTGGTCGGTCGGCTCGGCCGGGTTTGCGCTGGTTTCCGTACCCTGTACACTTCGGGGTACACGGACCACGCCATCCTGCGCCAGGGCGTCCTGGCGCCGGGCACCAGTTTCATCGAAAAGCCGTTTTCGGTCGAGGGCTTGGCTCGCAAGGTGCGCACGGTGCTCGACACGGCGTGTGCTCTAGACTAGTCGCCTGACATCAAGCAACGCGCCTGCCGGTGGAGGCGGGCGCCAGACGCCGAAACCGCTACAATCGCCGATTTGCCTCTCACCCCCTCCCTTCCCTGCTGGCAGAGCGACCGTGTGGGCGGCCTGTGCGCCACCCCGTAGCCCACCCGTAGCCAGACAAGAGGGCAGCGAATGGATCCCACAACGCATTGGCCGGTGCTGGTTGCAGCGGCCGCACAGCACACCCCGCGTCGCCGCGCGCACGAGCGCGCTCGCAGGGAGGGCCACCGATGAAGGCTAGCGAGAACGCTCGCGTCCTCGTCGTCGAGGACGAGCCGATGGTGGGCGAGATGATCCAGGCCATGCTGGAGCACGCTGGGCTCCGCGTGGTGAGCCGCGCGGAAACCGGCCGCCAGGCAATCGAGATGACGGCCGACCTGCGTCCCGATGTGGTGCTCATGGACATCGGCCTCCCCGATATGGATGGGATCGAGGCCGCCCAGCAGATCGGCGAGCACTCGCCGGTGCCGGTGGTCATCCTGTCGGCCTACGACACGCCGGCCCTTCTCGAACGGGCGGCGCAGGCCGGGGTGGGGGCGTATCTCGTCAAGCCGGCGGACGTCCGGGAGATGGAGCGCGCCATCGCCGTGGCCCTGGCCCGCTGGGGCGATATGGTGGCGCTGCGCGCACTCAACAAGGAGCTGGAGGCCGAGGTCGCCGAGCGCAAGCGCGCCGAGCGGGCGCTGGAGATCAGCCGGCGCAGCCTCCAGTCGCTGTTCGATACGATCGACGATTTCCTCTTTCTCCTGGATACCGAGGGCCGCATCATCCACACCAATCCCGTGGTGCACCAGCGGCTGGGCTACCCGCCCGAGGCCCTCGAGGGCCAGTCCATCGCCGCGGTGCACCCTCCGGAGGAGGGCGAGCAGGCGCTGGCCATCCTGGCCGATGCCGCGGCCGGGCGGCCCGCCCACGGACGGCTGCACCTCGTCGCCCAGGAAGGCGAGCGCATTCCCATCGAGACGCACGTCACGGCGGGATCCTGGTTCGGTCAGGATGCGCTATACTCGGTCTGCCGCGACATCACCGAGCAGGTGCGCGCCGAGCAGGACCTCAAGGCCAGCGAGGAGCGTTTCCGCACCGCCGTCGAGTACTCCCACGACTGGGAGGACTGGCTGGCCGCCGACGGATCCTACATCTATGTCTCCCCGGCGTGCCAGCGCATCACGGGGTATGCCCGCGAAGAGTTCCTGGCCAACCCCCACCTCCTGGTGGACATCACCGTGCTAGAGGACCGGGGCCTGGTGCTGCCCACCGCCGGCGACGGGGAGATGTTGCCCCACGAGTACCAGTTCCGCATCATCTCGCGCAACGGCGAAACGCGCTGGATCGAGCGCGTCTGCCAGCCGGTGCACCGCGAGGATGGCGCCTTTCTCGGCTGGCGGACCTCGAACCGCGACGTCACCGATCGGAAGCGGCTGGAAGAGAGGCTTCGCGAGGCCCGCAAGATGGAGGCCGTCGGCCAGCTGGCCGGGGGGCTCGCCCACGACCTGAACAACCTCCTCACCGTGATCAACGGCTATGCGGATTTTGCCCTGGAGGAGACGGTAGACAACGAGGCGCTGCGCGACGACCTGGAAGAGATACGCAAGGCCGGAGAGCGGGCCGGTGAGGTGATCGCGCAGCTACTGGCATATAGCCGGCAGCAGCTCTTGCGCCTCACGGCGGTGGATCTGAACGACCTGATCCAGGCGATGTACGAGGAGTTCTCGGGGATCCTGGGCGAAAACGTGGAGCTCCGCCTGGAACTGGCTCCCGACGCCAATGCCGTGCGCATTGATGCCCACCGGCTCCGGCAGGGGCTCGAGGAGATGGCCGCCAACGCCTCCGCCGCGATGGGCCCGGGTGACACGTTCACGCTCGAGACGCGGAACGTGTTCTTGACCGAGGCCGACGTCGCCGAGCACCGCGATGTCAGCGCGGGGGACTTTGTGCTGCTGCGCGTGAGCGACACCGGCTCCGGGATGGATGCGGATACCAGGAGCCGCGTCTTTGAGCCCTTTTTCACCACACGCGATCGGGCGGAGAGCGACGGGCTGGGCCTCTCGGCCGTGTACGGGATGGTTCGGCAGGTGGGTGGGCTGATCGAGGTGCAGAGCGAACCGCAGCGCGGCACCACGTTCGAGATCTTTTTGCCCAAAGCGTAGGATCTTTCGCCGCGGGGCGCCCTATCACGAATCCCGCGAATGACGGACATATGACACGAATAGAAGAAGCGGAAGGTAGGTTGGGCGGAAGCGACGGGTGACGCGGGAAGCGTGCGGATTGTCGGGCAGATGGTGCGGTACCGGCCGGGGCATGCCGTCCTGCACCCTCCCGCCAGAGAGGCCAGATGATCCCTGGCACGCGCCATCCCGTTCGGGGCCATCCGCTGCATCTAGGTTGACTATGGTTTGTTCCTTTGTTCTAGGGATTCGTCCCACATGCGTGGGATTCGTGTGAGACGGTACGCAACACAAAAACCACCGAGACACCAAGGGAGACGGAAGAACGATGGCGAGCATGGCGGACTGGCCCAGAGTGGGGCTGGCGCTCGGCGGGGGTGGGGCCCGCGGGCTGGCCCACATCGGCGTGCTAAAGGTCCTCGAGGCCGAGGGTATCCCCGTCGACCTGCTGGCGGGCACCAGCATGGGCGGGCTGATCGCCTGCCTCTATGCCTCGGGGCTCACGGCGGCCGAACTGGAGGAAGAGGCGCTGTGCATGACCAGCCGGCGGATGCTGTTCCCGCTAACGGACGCCTCTCTGTTGCGCCGCGGGCTCTTCAAGGGCCAGCACGTCGTGGACTATCTTGAGGAGCGCCTCGGCTGCTGTACCTTTGACGACCTCCAGACCCCGGCGGCCGTCGTGGCGGTCGACCTGTACCGGCACAGCGAGGTGGTCCTCTCCAGCGGCCCCGTGGCGACTGCCGTGCGCGCGACCATCGCCGTGCCCGGCGTGTTCACTCCGGTGGAGACGGAGGGGCAGTTGCTCGTCGACGGCGGGGTGCTGAACAACGTGCCCGCCGATGTCGCACGGCGCATGGGGGCCGATGTGCTCATCGCGGTGAACGTCCACGGGGCGATCGGGGGCGGGTCGTTCCCCCAGTACGGTCAGGGCATCCTGCTGCCGGCGCCGATCCGCGAGACCCTGGGCATTCTGTACGAGTCGCTCCAGATCATGATCGAGGAAATCGCCCGGCAAAAGCTGCGGGAGGCCGCGCCGGAGGTGCTCCTCACGCCGGATATCCCGCCCGACATCACGCCGCTACGTGGGTTCTCCCATGCGCGTGAGGTCATTGCGGCGGGGGAGGTGGCGGCCCGCAGCGCCCTCGGTCAGATCCGCGATGCGGTGTCTACCATCGCGCAGGAGGAGCGCCGCCGCGGCCAGGCGTCGATAGCCCCCTGACGGGGTCATCCCGCCTTGCGCTGGTACAGGAACCAAAAGAGCACCCACGTCGCCACTGCGGGGATGCCCAGGGCGCAGGCCTGGCCCGCGCGGCCACACGCCAGCGACAGCAGGGCCAGGAGGAACGCCGGGATGGCCAGGAACCACAACACGCCCAGGGGGGCCCTCAGCCGCCGGGCCAGGGCGGTGCCAGTCTGCACCTCCAGGCCGGTGTGCGTGGTGTGGTTCTGCACGGCCTCGG
>JAAZBQ010000356.1 GCA_012513725.1 Chloroflexota bacterium | reverse complement strand
GTGATGCTGCTCCCCACCGTATTGGCCGAGGACGCCCCCCACATGCTGCGGGCCTCGGGGGTGCTGCCGGTGCTGTTCCTCCTCCCCGCTTTGGGGATCGAGGCCCTGCGTGCCTGGCTGGCTCCCCGGGCGCGGTGGCTGGCCCCGGTGGCCATCGCCCTGGTCCTCGCCTTCGGGGCGACGGAGGGCGCCTGGCGCTACGCGGCCCACCTGCGCGGCCCCGCGGCCTACTACCAGTTCGAGGCCGGAGCCAGCACCCTGGCCGCCGAGGCGAACGCCTTCCTTGGCGTCGGCTGGTCGGGGGAGGGCCTCCGTGCTCCTGGGGGGAACCCTACATCCGGCCGCGCCGTCTATGTGGCACCGCGCTTGTGGCGAGATTGGGCCTCGGTCCGCTACCTGACCGCGCCGGCAGCGTCCCAGGGCCTCGTCTACTCGGACGCCGCCTGGCCCGGGTTCGCCTCGGCGGAGGACGTAGCGCTGTACCTGTGGCCCTTTGAGGAGGACCCCGCGGCGCTGGACCTCCTGCCCCGCGACCGGCTGGTCGTCGTCCGCGAGGGGGCGCAGGAGCGGGGCGACCTGGAGGCCGAAAGCCGCCTCCTGTACGTGTCGCTCCACACGAAGCCGCCCGACGCGGCCCCCCAAGGCATCGAGGCACGCTGGGCGGAGGGGATCACCCTCCTCGGCCACCGCGTCACGCCCCTGGAGGGCGGGCAACTGGCCGTGGACCTGTATTGGCGCGCGGACGAGCCCCTGGGCCGCGGCTACACGGTCTTTGTTCACCTGTTGGAAGATGATATACTTGTCTCCCAGCACGACGGTCCTGCAGCGGGTGGCTACTACGGCACCGAACGCTGGCGGGCCGGCGATGTCGTCTTCGATCGTCATCTGCTCCCCTTCCCGGGAGCCTATGACCCCGAGAGACACCAAGTGCGGGTGGGCATGTACTGGTGGGAGACGATGGAGCATCTCTCCCCCCTCGACGGGGCCGGCAACCCTACGGGCGCTACCGGCCACACGCTCTCCGAATAGCCAATCCCTGCGCCATCCCATGCTCATCTCAGAACCAAAGGAGAGGCCCATGCGCCGTACTCATTCCAGTCGTGCCCACGGCATGCCCCTGGTGGTCGCCGCACTGCTGTGGCTCGTGGCCGCGCCCCTGGTTCACGCCGACTGCCCCGGGAATTTGCTCGTCAATGGCGGCTTTGAGGAGGGGTTTTCGTCTCGCGGCGCCGGAGAGGTAGAGGTGGCCAACGGCTGGCATCCCTGGCACCAGGATGGCCCCGGCCAGGATCAGGGCCTCAACCATCGCCCCGAGTACGACCCCGAGATCGGCCACATCCACGGCACCCGGCGCATCCGCGAGGGCAACCAGGCCCAAAAGTGGGGCAAGGTGTACGCCTCGCACAACGCCGGCGTCTACCAGCAGGTGAACGTCGCCGCCGGCAGCGGGCTCCGCTTTACCGCCTGGGGGCAATCCTGGTCGTCGTCGGAGGATAACCCTGACGTATCGAAGGATGGCGTGTACGCCCTCTCGGTGGGCATCGATCCCACCGGCGGTACGAACTGGGCCTCGCCGAACGTCATCTGGTCGCCGGCCAGCGGGACGATGGACCAGTGGGTGCAGCTGAGCGTCGAGGCGACCGCCCAGGCGGGCACCGTGACGGTGTTCGTGCGGGGGCAGGCCGAGTTCCCGCTCAAGCACAACGACGCCTATTTTGACGACGCCTGCCTGACCACGACCGCCGCGGCGACGAACACGCCGGCGCCCACGAACACCCCAGAGCCCACCGTCGCGCCCACCGCGACCCCTGAGGGTTACGTGGCGCCCACGGCCACCCCGGCGCCGACCGCGGTGCCCACCCCGACGCGCTCGGGCAACGAGCAGGTACATAGCGTGCAACCCGGCGAGACCCTCTGGGCCATCGCCACGCGCTACGGCCTCACCCCGGCGGAACTCGCCCAGGCGAACGGCATGGGCGTCGGGGATATCCTCCACGTCGGGCGGGAGCTCATCATCCCCGGCGCCGAGGCGGGCGACGGGCCGGCTGCCAGTCCCTCGACGCCGCCGGACCCCACCCCGATCCCGGAGGGCGGGGCCATCCGCGTGTCGGTCTTTGACGACATCAACGGCAACGGCCTGCGGGATGCCGACGAGCCCCTCCTGGCGGGCGCGCGCATCATCCTGCTCAGCGCTGATGGCAGCATGCTGGCCGAGCACATCACCGATGGCCTGTCGGAGACGCACACCTTTGACGGCTTGCAGCCGGGCACCTACATCGTCCGCGAGGAGGACCCCGCCGGCTATGCCTCCACGTCGGCGAACGAGTGGAGCATTCCCCTCGAGGCGGCCGGCGAATCGGAGGTGTTCTTTGCCAACCGCGCCCAGG
>JAAZBQ010000355.1 GCA_012513725.1 Chloroflexota bacterium | reverse complement strand
TTGATGCGCGAGGGCGAACTGGAGCGCACCGCCGCGGTGTTCGCCGACCTCGGCGTGCCGGTGGAGATCATCGATGCCCGCGACGCCTTCTTTGCCGCGCTGCGCGGCGTCCGGGATCCGGAGGCCAAGCGGGAGGCCATCACCCAGACCTTTTACCGCGACGTGTTCGGCCGCCTGGTGCGGGAGAGCGGCGCCCGCACCCTCCTGCAGGGGACCATCCTCACCGACGTGGACGAGACGGTGGCGGGCATCAAGCGCCAGCACAACGTCTTTGCCCAGCTGGGCATCGATCCCCAGGAGACCTTTGGCTATGCCATCGTGGAGCCCCTCCTGCAGTTACGCAAGGACGGGGTGCGCAAGGTGGGCGCGGCGTTGGGCTTGCCCGCCGAGGTCTTTGCCCGCATGCCCTTCCCCGGCCCGGCCCTGGCGGCGCGGGTGATCGGCGAGGCCACCCCCGAGCGGATCGCTACCGTGCGCCGGGCGACGGCCATCGTCGAGCGCCTCCTGGCCGACAGCGGCGCCTTTCAGTACCTGGCCGTCCTCCACGAGGACCGCGTCACCGGGATGCGCGACGGCCGGCGCGACTTTGGCCAGCAGATCGAGGTGCGCTGCTGGGACAGTGTGGACGCCCGGGTGGCCTCGCCCACCGCGCTCCCCTGGGAGACGCTCCGCCGACTGGCCGACGAGATCCTGGCCGAGGTGCCCGGCGTGGTCAGCGTGACCTACAACCTGGCGACCAAGCCCCCCTCGACCATCGAGGCGGTGTGAGGGGTTCGCGCACGACGCAGTAACCCGGTTGGGCGAGCGGTGTTGTGAGACTATAATCGGGTGCGCCGTTTGCCACTGCATCCTCACACACAGGGGTGGTCATGCCCAGGATCAAGGTCATCGTCAACCCGCTCGCCGGCCGGGGCCACGCCGGCCGCATGTCGCCGCAGATCCAGCAGGCCTTTCAAGAGTTGGGTGCCGATTTCGACCTGGTGCACACGCGCCAGGCCGGAGAGGCGGTGGATCTCGCCAGCCAGGCCATCGCGGACGGCTTTGACACGGTCGTGGCGGTGGGCGGCGACGGCACCTCTCACGAGGTGGTGAACGGGATCATGGCGCAGAGCAACGGCCACCCCGTGGGCACCCTGGGCTGCATTCCGGGCGGCTCGGGGAACGATTTTGCGGTGATGTCGGGCGCCCCGGTGGACCTGCGCAAGGCCTGTGAGCAGATCGTTCGCGGCGAGACCCGTCTCCTGGACGTCGGCGAGGTGACGCTGGACGGCCAACTCACCCGCTTCTTTGACAACGCCGTGGGCATCGGCTTTGACGGCTGGGTAACCTACGAGACGCGCGGCGTGCGCCTGGTGCGCGGGATGGCCCTGTACGTGCCCGTAGTGCTCAAGACGATCTTTTCCTCCATCCAGCCCATGCGCATCACCCTCACCACCGACGGCGAGTCGCGCGAGACGACCATCATGATGGCCGTCATCTGCAACGGCCCCCGGGAGGGCGGCTCATTCCTCGTGGCGCCCGATGCGGAGTTCGACGATGGCCTCTTGGACCTCAGCCTCACCGAGTGGATGCCGCGGCTCTCCATGCTGGGCATGGTGCCGCGGTTCATCAAGGGCACCCACGTCCACGACCCGCGGGTGCGCATCGAGCGGGCCCGCAGCATCACCGTGGCGTCGGACGATCCGTTGATGGTCCACGTCGACGGGGAGATCCTCTCCGGTCCGGCGCACGAGGTGCGCGTGCGCCTGTTGCCGGCCAGCCTGCGCGTCATCTCCCCTTCGTGACGCCGCCGGCGGTGGGCAGTCTGGCGCTGGCGGCCCTCCTGGGCTATGCGCTGGGCGCCGTGCCCTCCGGCGTGCTGGCCACGCGGCTCTGCGGCGCGCCGGACGTGCGTCGCGTCGGCAGCGGCCACACCGGCGGCACGAACGTGGTGCGCGCCACCGGCCGCGTGTGGGCCGGCGCGGCCACCGCGGTGCTGGATATCGCGCTGGCGGCGGCGGCCGTCGTGCTGGCCGGGGCGTTCTGGCAGGGCCCCTGGCCCGCGGCGCTGGCGGGGGCGGCGGCCGTGGTGGGCCACAATTGGTCGGCGTACATCGGCCTCCGGGGCGGGGTGGGCCTCTCGTCGATCACCGGAATGCTGATCGCCCAGGGACCGCTCGCCACGTTGGCGGCGCTCGTCTGCGCGGTCGCTATCTGGATCTCGGCGCGCCGCCTGCTCGGCCACGACGCCCGAAGCACGGTCGTCACCATCGCCCTGGTGCCCCTTCTCCTGGTGCTGTTCGGCCAGCCGCTTCCGGTGGTGGTGTCCGGAATCCTGGGAGCCCTGGCCATTATCGCCCGGGCGCTCGAGGACTGGCGGCGGCCCTACCGCCGGGGTGAGGCGTTCGCCCAGCAGTTCCTCCGCCGGAAAGATGCGCCCCGTCCACCGAACGAGCGCCCCTGATACCCTGCCCCCTCCGCGTTCTGCCGACGTTTCCGCTTTTGACCTGGCGCCACCGGGGTGCTACAATGTGGGCCACAGACGATGAGCAGGAAGAGTACGCGGCTGCGCGCTGCCAGAGACGAGGGGTCACCGGCTGAAAGCCCCTTCCAGGGCAGGCCGCGGAAGGTCGCCTGGGAGTCGGCCGGCTGAACGAGCAGTAAGCCGGCACGGGAGCGCCCGTTACAGCGCATCGAGAGCGGCAGGCTGCCACGGGCGCCTGGCCGAATCGGAGTGGTACCGCGAAAGACGCTTCTTTCGTCTCCGAGGGGTTCGCCTCTTGGGGCGAGAGAGGCTTTTTTTGTTTGCTCGTGGCCCGCCTACGATCCGGGCCACAGGGTGCATCATGAACGGCGGAGCATGGCGCGAACCCATGCGCCGGAGAGGAGAGGACACGATGAGCGACAAGGCACCACTGCCCGCAGAGATGCCCAAGACCTACGACGCGGAGGCGATCGAGCAGCCCCTGTACGACTGGTGGGAGGCCCAGGGCTTTTTCAAGCCGGTCCCGCTGAACGGCCAGGAGCCCTTTGTCATCTCCATGCCGCCGCCCAACGTCACCGGCGCCCTGCACCTGGGGCACGCCATCACCGCCGCCGTCGAGGACGCCCTCATCCGCCAGCAGCGCATGACCGGACGGCCCACCCTGTGGGTGCCCGGCACCGACCACGCCGGCATCGCCACCCAGAACGTCGTGGAGCGAGAGCTGGCCAAGGAGGGCGTCAGCCGCCAGGACCTGGGCCGCGAGGAGTTCATTCGGCGGGTGTGGGAGTGGAAGGACGTCTACCACGCCCGCATTACCGAGCAACACCGGCGCCTGGGCGTCTCCTGCGACTGGGACCGCGAGCGGTTCACCATGGACGAGGGGCTCTCGGCAGCCGTTCGTGAGGCGTTCGTGCGCCTCTACGACAAGGGGCTCATCTACCGCGGCAAGTACCTGGTGAACTGGTGCCCCCGCTGCGGCACGGCGATCTCGGACCTCGAGGTGGAGCACGAGGAGGCCGATACCAGCCTCTGGCACGTCCGCTACTGGACGGAGGACGGCCAGGAGAGCATCACCGTGGCGACCACCCGGCCGGAGACTATCCTGGGCGACACGGCAGTCGCCGTGCATCCGGAGGACGCCCGCTACCGGGACATGGTCGGCAAGCGGGTGCGCTTGCCCGCCGTCGGTCGCCTGATTCCCATCATCGCCGACGAGGCGGTGGATCCCGAGTTCGGTACCGGCGCCGTCAAGGTGACCCCGGCCCACGACCCTACGGACTATGAGATCGGCCAGCGCCACGGGCTGGAAGCGATCAACGTGATGCACGACGACTCGACGATGAACGCCGAGGCGGGCCCCTACGAGGGGCAGGACCGGTTTGAGGCGCGCCGCAACCTGGTGGCCGATATCGACGCGGCCGGCGACCTGGTCAAAACAGAACCGTATCGCCACTCGGTGG
>JAAZBQ010000354.1 GCA_012513725.1 Chloroflexota bacterium | reverse complement strand
TCGCCGCCTCGATCCCCCACTATGCCCTCCTGGAGACGTCGCCGGTGGAGATGCCCGGCCTGATCGAGGAGGGCTGGGCCTGGCAGGGCGGGCGCCTGGTGGTCCCCGACGCGCCGGGCATCGGCCTCCGCATCGAGGACGAGGTCTGGGAGCGCGCCCTGCAGGCGGAGGACGGCTATATCGTCGGCGCCTGAGCAGTCGGCGCCACCCCGCGGCGGAAGGCTTTTGACAGCGCCGCCGCGGGGGGCTACCATAAAACCCTCTGGCTTCTCCGATTGCCCCTCATCGACCGTCCCCGCGATCCACAACCCACACCCTCTGTGCGTCCACGAGAAGCCGTTGGAGTCCACCACAGACAGGGAGGGCACCGTGGAGGAAAGCAGTCCGATCGCTCTGCGTCGTGTTGCGCCGGATACCGAGGGGCTCCTGGCGTTCGCTCCGGTCCCGGGATTCGGGGTCCTGGCCGTGAACGCCTACCTCATCCGGGCGGCACAACCGGTATTGGTCGACACCGGCCTCATCGCCCTGCGAGAACCGTTCATGGAGCGCCTGCGGGAGGCCATCCCCCTGAGCGACCTGGCCTGGTTGTACCTCACCCACGTCGACCCCGACCACATCGGCAGCATCGCCCAGGTCCTCGCCGAGGCGCCCAACGCCCGGGTCATCACCACCTATGTAGGGATGGCCAAGATGAACCTCCACGGCCTCCCCATCGACCGCGTCTACCTCCTGAACCCCGGTCAGCGGATCGATGTCGGCGACCGGCAACTGCTGGCCGTTCGTCCCCCGACCTTTGACGCTCCCGAGACGACCGCCGCGTATGACACCAAGACGGGCAACCTGTTCAGCGCGGACTGCTACGGGGCGCTCTTGGGCGAGCCCGCCCCTGCCGCCGAGGACGTTCCCGCCGAGGCGCTCCGCGAGGGCCTGCGCACCTGGACGACTGTCGATGCGCCCTGGCTCCCGATGGTGGACGGAGTCAAGTTCGCGGCGTCGCTGGACACCTTTCGCCGGCTGGAGCCCAAGGTCGTGCTGAGCGCCCACCTGCCGCCCGCCACCGGGATGATGGACGCGCTCTCCGAGTACCTCACCGCCACCCTGTCGGCCCCGGCCTTTGTGGGGCCCGATCAGGCGGCTCCGGAGCGTGCGATGGCCGCCGGAGGGCAGCAATAGCCGGCCGTTCCCGTCCGCCCTGGAACGAGAGGGATAGCGTCATGAGCGAACCGACCCCGAGGGGTGCGATCCGCACGCCCGACCAGCGGTTGCGGGTGTTCATCTCCTCCACCCTAAAGGAACTTGCCGCCGAGCGCGCGGCCGTGGCGCAGGCCATTCGCGAGTTGCGCCTGACGCCCGTGCTCTTTGAGACGGGCGCCCGGCCCTACCCGCCTCGCGACCTGTACCGCGCCTACCTGGCCCAAAGCCACATCTTTGTAGGCATCTACTGGCAGCAGTACGGCTGGGTCGCGCCGGATATGGAGATCTCCGGGCTGGAGGACGAGTACCGCCTGGCCGAGGGGCTGCCGCGGCTGATCTATATCAAAACCCCCTCCCCCGAGCGCGATCCACAGCTCGATCGCGTGCTCCAGGGGATCAAGGAGGGGGAGGCCGTCTCCTACCGCTACTTTGGCACCCCCGAGGAGCTCCACGACCTGGTGGCCAACGACCTTGCCGTGTTGCTCACGGAGCGGTTCGCCCAGCCCGGCGCGGGGGCAGCGCCTGCGGTCGGAAGGCGCGGCGCGCTCCCCCGGCCGCTCACCCCGCTGATCGCCCGGGAGGGGGAGATCGCTGCGTTGCGAGCGCTCCTCGCCCAGCCCGAGGCGCGCCTGATCACCGTCACGGGGCCCGGCGGCGTGGGCAAGACGCGCCTGGCCCTTGCCGCTGCCGCCGAGGCGGCGACCTCCTTTCCCGACGGCGCGACCTGGGTGGACCTGGCCTCCGTCCGCGACG
>JAAZBQ010000353.1 GCA_012513725.1 Chloroflexota bacterium | reverse complement strand
TGCGTCCGTCGGGGCTCAGTTCCCAGGACTCGGCGGCCATGTTGATGACGGCCATCTCCTCGTTGATCTTGAGGAGGCCCCGCTGGTTCAGGTGGGCGACCGTACCGCCGTCCGCCTGACCCGAGAACGACTTGCGCATGGTGCCGCCAAAGTTGCCGATGCCGTCCAGGCTGTCGGCCACGCAGGGGTTCTCGGGGACGCGCTCGTCGACGGGCGGCAGATCGCCGGACGCGACGCGCTCGGCCAGCATGGGAGACTCGCTGAACCGGTCGGCGCCCTCTGCAGGGGCGGCCGGGGCGGCGGTTGTGGGTTGTGTAGCAGGGGCAGCAGTAGCGTCGGCGGGCGGCGCGGTGGTTACCGGTGGCGCTTGCACGCAGGCGGCCGCGACTGTAGCGGCGCCGGCCAAGGTGGATACACGCAGGAACTCGCGACGTGTCAAAGCGCTCATGATAGTCCTCCGTTCAGATTTGGGCGCGTGACGAATCGCTATCGATCTACGACTATCAACGACCGGCTGTGAGGCAAGCCCCCCCTTTCAGTGCAGCCTACGATCTGGAGTAACACGGTGCCCGTTGACACGCTGCTGCACCGACTGGGGGAAGAGTAACGCCGGCGTGGTGCCGTGTCAAGGCAGATGCGAGGCTTGACCCCCGGTCCCTCCCGGCTATGATCGCGGAGGATGGCCTCGAGGATGCCACCGCCACGATCGGTCCCGGAGAAGAGAACAGGTACGATGTGGAACAGGGAGGGAGAGATGGCCGCTGAGGAGACCGTCGAGCGCTTTGGCCTTCACCAGGCGTTCTGGCACACTGCATCCGAGTACGCCAACCCCTATCTGGATGTACAGGCCACCGCCGAGATCGTCCGGCCTGACGGCGCGCGCGCCGAGATCCCGCTGTTCTGGAATGGCGAGGACCGCTGGGGCCTGCGCCTGAGCCCCGATGCGGAGGGGCCCTGGCGCTACACGGTGCGGTCGGGCGACGGGGCGCTGGACGGCCAGACCGGCGCGTTCGTCTGCGTCGCCTCCGACCGGCGTGGTGGCCTGCAGGCGATGGAGCACTATCCCTCCCACTTGGCCCGGCAGGACGGCACGCCGGTGTGGTTCTTGGGCGACACGAACTGGCGCGCCTTTGCCACCGACGCCCCCTCGCGCCTCGATCGCGACTCGGTGATGCATTATGTTGACGTGCGCGCCGAGCAGGGGTTCAACTATATCCACACCGACGTGATGGGCGGGGTGACCGTCGACGGCCAGCAGAAAGTGTTCCTGGATTTCGCCACCGAGCGCCTCAATCCCGCCTTTTTCCAGGAGATGGATGTACGGGTCGCCTATATGAACGCCCGGGGCATTACCTCGGGGATCGTCCTGGCCTGGGGCACGGGTGTCGAGTCGTGGGAGGCGTTCGCCTCGCAGGAGGCGCGCCTGCGCTACGCCCGCTACATCGTGGCGCGCTACAGCGCCTATGACGTGGCGTTCATCGTGGCGGGCGAGTGGGACCTCCTGGGGCCTGACACCCAGGACGTCTACCGCGAGATCGGCCGCGAGGTGCAGTGCTGGGATCCCCACGATCGGCTGCGCGGCATCCACCCGTGCCGGCCCCGGACCGTGCAAGAGTTCGCCACCGAGCCCTGGATGTCGTTCGGCGACTATCAGCAGCAGTACCGGGCGCCCAAGGAGCGCGAGGCTACCCCGGCAGAGCGCAACTCGCTGCGCAACCACCTCCTGAAGCCACGGGTTCACGGCCGCCCCGTGGTGAACGCCGAGTACGCCTACTATCAGCGGTCGATGGCCGGCGCCCCGCACAACTATGTCCAGCACCTCGGGATCGACGGCGTGGACAAGGAGCACTCGCACACCCGCGACTCGTTCCGGCGGGTCTCCTGGGCGGTGGCGATGGCCGGGGCCTATATGGTCACCGGCTTTGGCAGCACATACTTTGGCGGCTGGCGCGAGCGGGGCCCTTTCGACGTCGACGCCCCCAAGAACGACGACGGCGAGGCAGACCTGGTGCGGCTCCGCGAGTTCTTCTCCTCCCTGGAGTGGTGGCGGCTGGAGGTGATGGACGGCCTGGTGCGCACAGACGACGGCTATGCCTGGTGCCTGGCCGAGATCGGGCACACGTACGTGATCCACAGCGAGGCCACCGCGCGCCTCCGGTTCTCGCCGGACGGCGACCCCGACGTGAGGTACCGCCTGCGCCGATACGACCCGCGGACCGGCGCCTGGACGGATCTTGCCGACCTTACCGGCCCCGACATGGTCGAGATCGCGCTGCCCGACGCCCAGGACTGGGTGCTCCTCGCCGAGCGGCGTGGCTAGCACCCGCGCCCGGACGCCGGCAGTTGCGCCGAGGGAGGGCGAGCGCTAGACTGAGCCCGGATCACACCCGCTGGACGAGCGACGTGCGAAGGAGTGACGATGACCATGCAACGGGTCGATGAGCGGCGTTCGCCGGACGTGGGCGCCGTCCTCAGTGCCATCATCGGGCGAGAGGACACGGGCCGGGTCGCTGACCTCCGCCGGCGCGTCCGCGAGGCGATGGAGCAACCTCACGAGACCTGGCGCTGCCCGGCGCGCATCGACGAGGCGCTGATGGACAAGCCCCTCGCCGTGCGCAAGGCGCACGCCATCGACCTCAAGCTTCGGGGCATGCCCACCGACCTGTGGGACGGCCAGCTCCTCGCCGGGTCGATGACCCTCGACCGGCCGCGGATCCACTATGAGCGGGGGTTTCCCGACTATGTCACCGACGAGGAGCGGGAGACCGCCCGCAGGGAAGGGCTGGGCATCTCGTCGGTCTTTGGCCACATCGTGCCGGATTACCCCCGCCTCCTCTCCCGCGGCCTGCGCGGGATCATGGCCGGGGCCGACGCCCAGAGGGCCGGCTGCCGGTCGGACGAGGAGATCGCCTTTCTCGACTCGGTCGTGATCGCCTGCGGGGCGGTGATCGCCTACGCCGCGCGCCTTGCCGCGCGCTGCGAAGAGGAGGCCCAGGCTGCCGCCGGTGAGGTGCGCGCCGCCGAGCTGGAGCACATGGCGGCGAACCTGCGCCAGGTGCCCGCGGGACCCGCCGAGACGTTCTGGCAGGCCCTGCAGTCCGTCTGGCTCCTGCACATGGTGTTCCATGCCACCATGAACGGCAACGCCCTGGGTCGGCTGGATCAGTACGTCTGGCCGTACCTCGAGGCCGACCTCGCCGCCGGGCGCACCACCCTGGAGGAGGCCGCCGAGCTCGTCGATTGCTTCTCGCTCAAGTTCAACGAGCGCGCCGCCGCCACCGAGGAGCAGGCGCCGGACCACCGGGAAGAGGAGAGCCTCGACCCCACCGCACGCACGCGGCACACGACGTCGTCGCAGTTGGGCACCCGGCGCGACCGGCTGGACGCCACGAACCACTGGCTGCAGAACATCGTCGCCGGGGGCCTCACCCCCGCCGGCGAGGACGGCACCAACGCGCTGACCTATCTCCTCCTCGAGTCGTACCACCGCAACCGGATGACCAACCCGCTCCTCACCGTGCGCCTCCACCGGAATTCGCCCGAGGAACTGGTGCGCTACACCTGCGAGGTGCTCAAGGAGGGCGGCGGAATGCCGGCGCTGTTCAACGACGAGCAGCTGATCCCGGCGCTCGAGGCGATCGGCATCCCCACGCCAGATGCCCGCGACTATACCAACGACGGCTGCTGGGAGGTCATCATCCCTGGGCGCACGGATTTCGGTTTCCAGCGCCTGAGCATGATGCTCTGCCTCGAGTGGGCCCTGAACCGCGGCGTCTCGCGCGTGAGCGGTGGGATGAACGGCATCGACACGGGCGATCCCCGGACGTTTGGCGGCTGGGACGACGTGTGGGGGGCCTTTTGCGCCCAGATGGAGCACATGGTGGGGACGGTGGTCCAGCGGGTGGCCGCGACGATCGATCGCCGCGCCTCCATCGCGCCGGTGCCGCTGCTCAGCGCGCTCATCGACGGCGCGGTGGAGCAACGCCGGGATATGACGGCGGGGGGCGCGCGCTTTCGCACGTTCGGCATGCTGGCCGAGGGCGCGGCCCACGCCATCGACTCGCTGGCGGCCATCCAGCGCGTGATCTGCGAGGAGCAGGCCGCCACCGTGGCCGAGTTGTGCGACGCGCTGGACGCCAACTATAGCGGGTACGAGGCCCTTCGCGCCCGCCTGGATGCGGCGCCCAAGTACGGCAACGACGACCCCTATGCCGACGCCGTGGGGCAGGCCCTGATCGAGGCCTTTACCGACTGCGTCGCCCGCCACGCCAGCCGGCACGCGGATACCCTGGCGTTCCCGGCCGGGGTAGGTACGTTCTCCTGGTACGTGGCGATCGGCGAGGGCCTTGGGGCCTCGCCCGATGGCCGGCTGGCGGGGCAGCCGGTGTCGTCCAATTTCTCCCCTGCGTTGGGGCGCGACCTGAACGGGCTGCCCGGCGCCGTCCTGTCCTACGCCTCCATGCACAAGGGCAACCTGCCTGCCGGCGGACCGCTGGACCTGCGCATGAACCGCCGGCTGGTGGAGGGCGACGAGGGCACCGGCCGGATGGCCGGCCTCGTCCGCGCCTTTGTGGAGACGGGCGGCAACATGCTGACCCTCACCGTCGCCGATACAGAGGAACTCCGCGCCGCGCAGAGCGAGCCGGAGGAGTACCGGTCGCTCCGGGTGCGCATGGGAGGCTGGTGCGCGTACTTTACCATGCTGAGCCGCGAGCAGCAGGACCACCACATCCGCCGGCAGGAGGGGCGCTCGTGAGCACATCTCCCGCCGCCGACCGCTCCCCCGGCGCCCCGCCGTCTCCGAACGCCGAGGGCACCATCTTTGACCTGGATACCTTTGCCGTCCATGATGGCCCGGGGATCCGCATGACGGTCTACCTGAAGGGCTGCCCCCTCTCCTGCGCCTGGTGCCACAGTCCCGAGTCGCGGGCAGCGGCGCCGGAACTCATCCTGGCGCGCGATCGGTGCGTGCTGTGTGGGGCCTGCGTGGCCGCCTGCCCCGAGGGCGCCCACCGCCTGGAGGACGGCCGCCACGTCGTCGATCGCGCCCGCTGCCGGGTGTGCGGGGCCTGCGTCCTCGCCTGCCCCCAAGGGGCGCTACAGATCAAGGGTTACCGGGTCACTGCCCGGGAGATCGTGCGCCGTGCCGGGCGGCTCAGGCCCTTTTTCGAGCACTCGGGCGGGGGCGTCACCCTGACGGGCGGCGAGGTGACCATGCAGCCGGACTTTGCCGAGGCCGTGCTGCGCGGCTGCCGCGAGGCGGGGATCCACACGGCGATCGAGACCTCCGGCGCCTGCACGTGGCCCGTCCTGCGCCGCCTGGTCGAGCACACGGACCTCGTGCTGTACGACCTCAAGCTCCACGACGACCAGGCCCACCGGCGCTGGGTCGGCGCCTCGAACCGCCAGACCCTGGACAACGCCGTGCGCCTGGCGAACACGGGCGCCCACGTCCAGGTGCGCGTGCCGCTGATCCCGGGCATCACCGATACCCAGGAGAACCTCCGCGACACCTTTCGGTTCATGCGGGATGCCGGGCTGTGGAACGTGGCGCTGTTGCCCTACAACGAGTCTGCCCCGGCCAAGTACGAGTGGCTCGACGAGCCATACACCGTCACCGGCGAACGCCAGCCGCCCGCCGCCCTCGCCGCCATCCTCGCCATGGCCCGCGACCACGGCCTGGACGCGCGGGTAGACGGCTAACCACCTAACGAAAGGAGCGTATCATGCACCTCGTCATGATCTCCGGATCGCGCAACCCCCAGGGTCAGACGGCCACCGCGGCCGACGCCATCCTGGAGGGCTATAC
>JAAZBQ010000034.1 GCA_012513725.1 Chloroflexota bacterium | reverse complement strand
GACGCTTGACAGCCGCGCGGGGGTATGTTACCATCGACGTCAATGGTTCGCTGAGCGCACTCTTATCCAGAGGGGTGGAGGGATCGGCCCTGTGAAGCCCCGGCAACCCGTCCCCAACGCGCCTTGGTACGGCGACAGGGGGCGACGGTGCCAATTCCGGCGGGCGCGGTACGGCCTGGAAGATGAGAGGGGAGCTATTCGTGTGTCTCCCCCCCGGGGAGACTTGTTCGTCCTGTATACCCCACGCACGCCAGTCCCCGCCAATCACCACCTGTGAGCGCCTCCGACGAATGACCCGTGCATCGTTGCCCCTGCAGGAGGCCACATGTCTGCGTTCCAACCGAACTGGCTCCCCATCGCCCTGGGCGGTGTGCCGCACGCCGATGCAATCGCCGCTTGGAAGGCGATCCTCAGTGCGTTCCAGGAGATCCCCTTCTGGCCGCAGCTGCCGCGCCGCTCGTATCTGGAGAACATGTATGCGCAGTTTAGCGAGCACTTTCCCGGCGTGCGGTTCGACAAGGGCCGCATCCACGTGGATCGCCAGCGCGACCTGAATCCCGACCTGGAGCGCCTCTACCTGGCCTACCTCGAGGACGACCTCTCCTATGGCCACACCGGCCGCGACCATGCCGCCGGACTGGCGCGCCTGCGCGACCGGGATGTGGCGCTGCCCGAGGGGTTGGTGGCGCTCAAGGGCCACCTCGCCGGCCCCATCAGCCTGGGGCTCACCATCGTGGACCGCAACCAGCGGCCGGTGCTGTACGACGAGGTCCTGGCTGACGCGGTGGGCAAGCACCTCCGCCTCAAGGCCGCTTGGCAGGAGCGGGAACTGGCTCGCTTTGCCCCGCGCACCATCATCCTGCTGGAAGAGCCCTACATGGCCTCCTTTGGCTCGGCCTTTGTCTCCCTGCCCCGCGAGCAGGTGATCGGCCTCCTCGAGGAGGTGTTCGCCGGGCTCAAGGGGATCAAGGGCGTGCACTGCTGTGGGAACACCGATTGGCCGATCCTGATGAGCACGTCCGCCGACATCGTCAGCCTGGACGCCTACGACTATGCCGAGTCGCTGGCGCGCTACCCGGAGGACGTGTCCCGGTTCCTCCAGCGTGGCGGCATCATCGCCTGGGGGATCGTGCCGGCCGGCCCCAGCGCCGAGGGGGAGACGGTCACCAGCCTGGCCGATCGGCTGGAGGCCGCCATCGAGCGCCTCGTCGCCGAGGGTGTCGAGCGGGACGACCTGCTCAAGGCGGGGCTGGTGTCGCCCTCGTGCGGCCTCGGCGCCCTAACGCCGCCCCTCGCCGAGCACATCTTGACGCTGACGGTGGGCGTCTCCCGAGAGATGCAGCAACGCCTGGCGCCCGTCGCGGTGGCGCCGGCGGAAGAGACGGAGAACAACGACTAGCCACTTGGGGCAGGAGGCAGACCTTGGGCATTCTCGTGGTCGGATCCATTGCGCTCGATGACGTCAGCACCCCCGCCGGGCAACGTCAGGGCATCCTGGGCGGCGCCTGCACGTATTTCAGCACGGCGGCCAGCCTCTACGATCGGGTGAGCCTGGTCGGCGTGGTGGGGGAGGACTTTCCCCAGGAGCACGTTCGCTTTCTCTCCGCCCGCGATATCGACCTGCGCGGGCTTCAGGTGGTCCCCGGCCGCACCTTTCACTGGTCGGGCCAGTACGGGGAGGACCTCGACGAGGCGCAGACACTCGACACGCAGCTGAACGTGTTCGGCGCCTTTCACCCCGTCATCCCCGACGACCTCCGCGATCTGGAGTACGTCTTTTTGGCCAACATCCACCCGGAGCTCCAGATCGAGGTCCTCGAGCAGATGCGCGCCCCGCGGCTCACCGCCCTGGACTCTATGAACTACTGGATCGTCTCCAGCCGGGAGGCCCTCACCCGCGCCATCTCGATGGTTGACCTGGTGCTCTTGAACGAGGCGGAGGTGCGCATGTTCGCCGAGCGCGCCAACCTCCTCGATGCGGCCCAGCACATTCTGGACCTGGGCCCCGGCGCCGTGGTCATCAAGCGCGGTCAGTACGGCTCCATGCTGGTGACCCGGGGCGAGCGGCTGGGCGAGCGGCTGTTCATCGCCCCGGCCTATCCCGTGGCCAACGTGGTGGACCCCACCGGCGCGGGGGATACCTTTGCGGCCGGCGTGATGGGTTATCTGGCGCGCTGCGGCGAGGACTCGGTCGCGGCGCTGCGCAGGGCGGTGGTGAACGGCACGATCATCGCTTCGTTTACCGTGGAGGACTTTTCCATCGATCGCCTGCGTACCCTCGAGTGGTCGGAGGTCGAGGCGCGCTACAACGAGTTCCGCCACGTGACGCATTTCGACGGGCTGACGGTTGAAGAGATGAGCCCGCTGACCCAACGTATCTGCTAGTGCATGCCGGGGCTTTCCGGCTACATCCCGAGGAAAGGACGATCGGTGAGCAAGGAATACGATGTCAAAGACCTGAGCCTGGCTGTCCAGGGCGTCGCCCGCATCGAGTGGGCGGAGCACGAGATGCCGGTGCTGCGCCTGATCCGTGAGCGCTTTGCCCAGGAACGGCCCCTGGCGGGCTACCGCCTGGCCGCCTGCCTCCACGTCACCAGCGAGACGGCCAACCTGGCGCGCACCCTCAAGGAGGGCGGCGCCGAGGTCTACCTGTGCGCCTCCAACCCCCTCTCCACCCAGGACGACGTGGCCGCCGCCCTCGTCGACCGCTACGAGGTGCCCACCTTTGCCATCAAGGGCGAGGACAATGAGACCTACTACCAGCACATCAACGCCGTGCTGGACCGCGCCCCGCACATGACCATGGACGACGGTGCGGACCTCGTCTCCACCCTGCACCAGTCGCGGCGCGATCTGCTGGCTAACCTCCTCGGCGGCACCGAGGAGACCACCACCGGCGTCATCCGCCTGCGGGCCATGCAGGAGGACGGGGCGCTCGAGTACCCCGTCATCGCCGTGAACGACGCGCAGACCAAGCACTTTTTCGACAACCGCTACGGCACCGGCCAATCGACCATCGACGGCGTCATCCGCGCCACGAACACCCTCCTGGCCGGCAAGACGTTCGTCGTCTCCGGCTATGGCTGGTGCAGCCGGGGCATCGCCATGCGCGCCCGGGGCATGGGCGCCATCGTCGTGGTCACCGAGGTGGACCCCATGCGCGCTCTGGAGGCGGTGATGGACGGCTACCAGGTGATGCCGCTGGCCAAGGCCGCCGCCATCGGGGACATATTCGTCACCGCCACGGGGAACAAGCACGTCATCGATCGCGCCCATTTCGAGGTGATGAAGGACGGCGCCCTGGTGGCGAACTCGGGCCACTTTAACGTGGAGATCAACATCCCCGCCCTCGCCGAGATGGCCCGGGAGGTCACCCGCATCCGCTCGTTCATCGACCAGTACACGCTGCCCGACGGTCGCCGCATCTCCATCCTGGGCGAGGGGCGGCTGATCAACCTGGCCGCTGCCGAGGGGCACCCCTCTGCCGTGATGGACATGTCCTTTGCCAACCAGGCCCTCTCCGCCGAATACATGGTTCGCAACCACGGCGACCTGGGCAAGAAGGTCTACTCGGTGCCGGAGGACATCGACAAGGGCATTGCCCGGCTAAAGCTGCGCGCCATGGGCATCGACATCGACGTGCTGACCGACGAACAAGTCCAGTACCTGGCCTCGTGGGAATCCGGCACGTGACCCTCCACGGGAACCGGCTGTTTGAAAGGGATAGAGAGGAAGCAAGCAGATGAGCACGTTCACCGATGCACCGCGGTTCCTGTTCACGTCGGAATCCGTCTCCGAGGGCCACCCCGACAAGGTGTGCGACCAGGTATCCGACGCCGTGCTGGATGCTATTCTAGCCCAAGACCCCAACGGCCGGGTGGCCTGCGAGTGCGCCACGACCACCGGCCTCCTGCTGGTGGCGGGGGAGATCACCACCAGCGGCTATGTCGACATCCCCACCATCGTGCGCGACACCCTGGAGGAGATCGGCTACACCGACGCCGGATTCGGCCTGGACTGCAAGAGCTGCGCCGTGTTGACGGCCATCAAGGAGCAATCGCCCGACATCGCGATGGGCGTGGACCTGGCCCAGGAGGCGCGGGAAAAGCTATCCGATGATGACGAACTGGACCGCATCGGCGCGGGCGATCAGGGGATGATGTTTGGCTATGCCTGCACCGAGACGCCGGAACTGATGCCCATGCCCATCATGCTGGCGCAGAACCTGGCCCGGCGCCTGGCCGAGGTGCGCAAGGACGGCACCCTGCCCTACCTGCGCCCCGACGGCAAGACGCAGGTAACGGTCGAGTACCGCTATGGGAAGCCGGTGCGCGTGGACACCATCGTCATCGCCGCCCAGCACGGCCCCGAGATCGAGCAGCCCCAGATCAAGGCGGATCTCATCGAGCATGTGATCCGCCACGTGGTGCCGGAGGAGATGCTCCAGGGCACCAAGTATCACATCAACTCCACCGGCCGCTTTGTGGTGGGCGGGCCGATGGGCGACGCCGGGCTCACGGGGCGCAAGATCATCGTGGACACCTATGGGGGCTCGGTGCCCCACGGCGGCGGCGCGTTTTCCGGCAAGGATCCCACCAAGGTGGACCGGGCCGGCGCCTATGCCTCCCGCTGGGTGGCCAAGAACGTGGTGGCCGCCGGCCTCGCCGAGCGCTGCCAGATCCAGATCGCCTACACCATCGGCGTGGCGCACCCCGTCTCGCTGAACGTGGAGACCTTTGGCACCGGCGTCATCCCCGACGAGCAGATCGAGGCGCTCATCCAGGAGCATTTCGACCTGCGCCCCGGCGCCATCATCCGCGATCTGCGGCTTCGTCGGCCCATCTACCGCAAGACCGCGGCCTATGGGCACTTTGGCCGCACAGATATCGACGCTCCCTGGGAGAGCACGGACAAGGCGCTCTGCCTGCGTCAGGCGGCGGGCCTCTCCTGACCCCTACCGGACGCCGAGGCGCACCTGAGGACGAGTGTCCTCGGGTGCGCCTCGGCGTCGCGACGCGCCCGCAGGCATCCTCGCGTTCCGGTCCCCAGACCGGCAGAGACTGTCCTTCGGCATGCCCCGGTTTCCCTAGGCATTGACTGCACCGCACCTGCTACCTGTTGGGTACCGTATAATGTCACACGTATGTGATTTTGCGTTTCGTTTATCCGTTGACAGCCCCTAGCAAGCATGCTACCATCAAGCACGTCGACCTGCGCCGGACGACGCACGCCGGGAGGATGCCGCAACGCTCCTTTCAGCGGCTGGCCAGTGTGCTCCTGTACATAGTGGGGAAGGAGGCAACACGATGCAGGTAACGATCAACGGTAGGAGCCTCGAGGTAACCGATACCCTCCGGGGCTACATCGAGAGCCGCATCACCCGTCTGGACCGCTATCTGCCCGGCATTGATGAGGCTCGGGTGGATCTATCCGTCCAGAACTCCAAGAGCGCCGGCGACCGCCACACCGTCCAGCTCACCCTGCGGGCCAACGGCACGATCCTGCGGGCCGAGGACCGCTCGGGAGATGTGCGCGGCTCGGTGGATGCCGTGATGGGCAAAATCCAGCGGCAGATTGAGCGCTACAAGGGCAAGCACTGGCGCTCCAAGAACCGGCTGCAGGCCCGGACCGACATGATAGAGGCGGAAGAGGAGACCGAGGAGCCGGATCTCGTGCGGGTCAAGCGCTTCCAGACCCGGCCGATGACCGTCGACGAGGCCATCGAGCAGATGGAACTCCTGAGCCACGACTTTTTCGTCTTTTACGACGCAGACGACGAGCGGTTTAACGTCGTCTACCGCCGACGCGACGGGGGCTATGGGCTACTGATCCCCGACCTGGCCTGAGCCTGCCGCCACGGTGCGAGCGCATGCGCCGCGCTGTCCGGGAACATTCCCGGGCAGTGCGGCGTCTTATGTATAGCGGTGACTGATGGGGGGAGGAGACGATGGGTAATCCGACGACCGCGGCGGCGATGGCCAGCGCCTCGGCAGGGCGCATCACGCGCGACGCACTGGCCCTCGGCGTGCGGCCGGGCGGTGTGCTCCTCGTCCACGCCTCGCTCCGTTCGCTGGGCTGGGTGGCCGGGGGGGCCGAGACCGTGGTCCGCGGCCTGCTCGATGCGGTGGGTCCCGAGGGCACCGTCCTCATGCCGTCCCTCTCCTACGAACACGTCCACGCCGACCAGCGGACTTTTGACGTGCTGCGCACGCCCTCCAACGTGGGCGCCGTCGCCGAGTATCTGCGCACGCGCCCGGGCACGTGGCGGAGCGTGAATCCCACCCATTCGATCTGCGCCATCGGCGCCCGGGCCGAGGAGTTGGTGGCCGACCACCACCTGGACGACACCCCCGTGGGCGCGCACTCGCCCCTCCGCAAGCTCCGCGACGCGGGCGGACAGGTGCTGTTCCTGGGTTGTGGGCTGCACCCCAACACGTCGATGCACGGGGTCGAGGAGCTGGTTCGCCCGCCGTACCTGTTCCTGCCCGAGCCGTGGGAGTATGTGGTCGTCTGGCCCGATGGCCGGCGCGAGGCCCTGCGCAACGTGCGCCACGACTTTGCGGGGTATCGCCAGGAGTACGGTCGGCTGGCGCCCCTCCTGCGGGCCGGGACCGAGCTCGCCCTGGGCCGCGTCCACGGCGCCCTCTGCCATCTCGTGGATGCCCGCGCCCTGTGGGCCCGGGGCCTGGCGGCCCTGGAGCGCGACCCGCTCTTTTTCGTGCAGTCGATCGCCCCCTGACCCCGCACGGCTACCCGGCCGGGATCGCCCCCGCCCCGGTCCGCCGCAGCCTCCCCAGCCGCACGGTCACCAGGAACCCGTAATAGTAGGCGATCAGCGCCGCCAGGAGCAGCCCCACGAGCCCGTCGCGGTAGCCTCCCAGCCGCACATAGCGCCGCCAGAACTCCCGTAGGGGCTGGGTGATGTACGTCCAGGGCTTGGGGCGCACGCCCTGTTTCAGGCGGATTCCCGCCTCGAGGTCCACGTACTGGCGCTGCTTGGCGGCAAACTGCGCCAGCGTCCGGTAGTTATGGTGCCAGAGGGGGCAGGAGAGGTAGCCCTCCGGCCCGTCCAGGATCACCACCTCGTGCACCTCGCGGGCCGGATCATAGCGCGCCCGACCCACCCGAAGGAGGCGCAGCTGGTAATCGGGCCACCAGCCGCCGTGGTGGACCTCCCGACCAAAGAGCAGATTGCGCCGCGGCACCCACCAGCCGTCAAAGCCGTCGTCGGCGATGACCCGGCGGATCTCCTCGCCCAGCTCCGGCGTGCCGCGCTCGTCCGAATCCACGAAAAAGAGCCAGTCCGTGGTAGTCGCGGCCAGCCCCACCTCGCGCTGCTGGGCAAAGTTGCGAAACTCGCTCTGCACCACCCGCGCCCCCAGGGAACGGGCCGCGAACTCGGTGTGGTCCGACGAGCGGGTATCCAGGATGACCAGCGTCTCATCGGCCCAGGAGACGCTCTCCAGGCATTGGACGATCTCGTCCTCGTTATCCTTGGCCAGGATGCCGACGGTCAGGGTGGGCATGTCACATCTCCATCACCCGCTGCATGGCGTCCAGTCGCCGGCGGGCCTCCTCGTCGCCGATCTCCCCGAGGGCGAGCCTGCGGCGCACGCGCTGGGCGTCGCGGCGCATCCCCGCCCGCACGATGCGGCGGGCCAGAAAGCGGTAGGCCGGTGAGTAGTAGCGTTCAAAGAGCATGAAGCGGCTGCGCCAGAGCGCCACGAACATCTCGTCGCGGAACTGCCGCGTGCTCTGCCCCTCCAGGTGGGTGATCCGCGCCCGCGGCACGCAATAGATCCCCCAGCCCGCCCGCTGGAAGCGCAGGCACCAGTCGATCTCCTCGCAGTACATGAAATAGTCGGTCTCCAGCGGCCCGACCTCCTGCACGGCTTCCCAGCGGGCCATCATCGCGGCGCCGAGGGGGTGGTCGATGGCAAAGGGCTCGTCGGCCTCGTACAGCCGGCGGGGGTAGCGGCCGTTCAGGAACGAGTTCGTCAGGCGGTGGTTCAGCGGCCAGAAATCGAGGAACAGCATGGCCAGCGTCGGGAAGCGAAACGCCCCGTGCTGAAAGGCCCCGTCGCCGTAGGCCAGGCGGGCGCCGGCCAGCCCCGCCCGGGGGTGCTCGTCCATAAAGCGCACCAGGTGGCCCAGGGCGTCGGGCGCCACGATGGTATCGGGGTTCAGGAGCAACACGTGGCGCGGCGCCTCGTCCAGGGCGCCGATGGCCCGCAGGCCGAGGTTGGCGCCCCCGGCAAAGCCCAGGTTCCCGCCGCTCTCCAGGAGGGTGGCCTGGGGAAAGGCCTCCCGCACCATCCCAGCGCTGTCGTCCGCCGAGGCGTTATCCACCACCCACACGTGGGCGGCGAGGGGTTCCTCCTCCAGTGCCGCGTAGAGGGAGGCGAGGCAGCCCCGGGTTAGCTCACGGACGTTGTACGAGACGATGACGATGGCCAGGTCCATCGCACGCGCGCCTAAAAGCCGATGGAGATCGGGGTGGCCTCCACGCGGTCCTGGACGATCCAGACCTGCTCGTGGATGAGCCCCAACCAGTAGTAGGGCGCCACCTTTACGGGGCGATCGTCGATGGTCAGGCTGCCGGTGACGGTGACCGTCTGCCCGGGCATTAGGTACGTCTGGGGGCCGATATCGGTCTCCAGCACGGCGAGCTCCTCGTCGGTGCCCAGCTGCCAGCGGAAGGGGTAGGTGCGGCCCGCGCTGTTGCCCTCATAGTCCAGCCCGATGCGGAACAGGCCGGGCTCTTCGTACTCTTCCAGCGTGTTGAAATTCTCCGAGGTGCTGTAGGTGGTGCCCGACTCGGGGCCCTTGGTGCGCACGGGCACGGTGCCGATGTTCTTGACCGTGCACGTAAAGGTCAGGGTCCCGCCCAGGGGCACCACCTCATCCGACCACTCGGCCGCGGCGTTCACGATCTCCACCCGCGGCACGCCGCCCCCCTCGATGGTCAGCGGCGCGGTGACCTGGGCCTTGTTCCCCACGGCGTCCTCGGCCTCTACCACCACGGTATAGTCGCCGTCGGGCGGCGGCGTGGCGCCGAGGTCGATGCCTGCGTCGTAATCGTGCTCGTGGGCGCCCGCCGCACCCGCCTCGCGGATCTTGTCCTCGGCGACGGGGTAGCGCGCGCCATCCGCCCCGATGATATAGACCTCCACCCG
>JAAZBQ010000352.1 GCA_012513725.1 Chloroflexota bacterium | reverse complement strand
CCGCTCGTAGAGCATGGCCTCGTGCTGCGGCTTGTCGTCCACTCCCCCTCCTCGTCTCCGACCCCGGCCACGCCTATGCAGGGTTGGGAATGACGCAGATAAAGCGCAGCACCTCCCGGCCGGTGTTGGCAAAGCGGTGCACCTCGTTCGGCGCCACATAGACGCACGTCCCCGGGCCGATGGGCGTCTCCCGTCCCTCCGGGTCCAGCACCGCCCCCTCCCCGGTGATGACGTACACCTCGTGCTCCCAGTCGTGGGCGTGGTGCTCGGTGGCGGCGCCGGGCTCTACGTCGATGACGCGCATGGCAAAGTGCGGCGCGCCGACGTTCTCGCCCAGCACCCAGCGCAGGGTTACGCCCTCAAGGCCCGGCGCGGGCGTCGGCGCGACGTCGGTATAGTGAAAGGTGCGCATAGTGCAAGCCTCCTGTGGCCCTCACCCCCTACCCCCTCTCCCATCGGACTGGGAGAGGGGGAAAGAGGGTACCGCGACGATCCTGCTCCCCCTCTCCCAGTCCGTACCGAGTCTGCTGGGCCGGGAAAAGGGGTAGGGGGTGAAGGGATCTACGCTCGCCTGCCCTCCGAATCCGCCCCGACTGGAGCGGTCAAGGTCACGATCGGTTCCTCGCGCCCGATTAGCCCTCTCAGCGTAGCCAGGTTCACGACGTCCTCGGCGAGGTCCTCGCCCTTGGGCGTCTCCAGGAGCATGGGCACCGACCGTAGGCGCGAATCGTTCATCAGCAGGCGAAAGGGCTCCAGCCCCAGGGCGCCCTCGCCGATGTGGGTGTGGCGATCGACGTGGCTGCCCAGGTCGCGCAGAGAGTCGTTCAGGTGTAGCGCGCCGAGGCGCTCGCGTCCGATCAGCCCCTCGAACGCCTGCCACAGCGCCTCGTAGGTGGCCGCCTCGCGGAACTCGTAGCCGGCGGCGGCGGCGTGGGCGGTGTCCAGGCAGACGCCCAGCCTCTCGGCTGGCGTTGCGTGATCCAGCAGCCAGGCCAGCTGGTCGAAGGAGTACCCCAATACGGTGCCCTGGCCGGCGGTGTTCTCCAGGAGGATCCTGACGCCAGAGCCCTCGGTCACGGCGAGAACGGCCGTCAGACCGTCGGCGATGCGCTGCAAGCCCGCCTCCTCGCCGGTACCCACGTGGGCGCCGGGGTGCAGGATGTAGCGATCGATCCCCAACAGCCGGCAACGCTCGAGCTCCTCCATGAGGGCGTTCTGCGAGCGCTGCCAGAGGTCGTCGTCGGGCGAGCCGAGGTTGATGAGGTAGGACGCATGGGCCACGACGTGCTCGTAGCCGAGCTCCTCACGGGTGGTGCGGAACCGCTCGATATCCTCGTCGGCGAGGGGCTTGGCAGCCCAGCGGTTCGCGTTGCGGGTGAACATCTGGATCGCGTCACAACAGATCGACTTGCCGCGGAGCAGCGCCTGGTGCGCCCCACCGGCGATCGACATGTGGGCGCCGAGAATCGGCATCAAGGGGCCTCCCGGATAGTGTTGGGCCATTCTAGGGCGGCGGGCGGGAGGTGTCAACGGGCCGGACGCGGCCGCTAGCGGTTTTCGGTGTCTTCCGGACGGGGCGCCGCCCCGTCGCAGTCATCGGGCATTCAAGAAAAGCGCCCGTCAGAGGGTAACACACGGGACAAGAGGTAATACAAGATCCCCACGATCAGCAGAGATACAACCCCATAGAGGACGTCTTCGAACATGGTGTGTACACTATTCCTTCGTCAGACGGGCAGGTGCAGCAAAAAGTCGATGATCGTCTCGCGGGAGTCCGGATCGCGGCACACGGCGTCGTCCAGGCAGGCCTGGGCATAGTGCTTGGCCAGCTCCACACTGACGCTGCGGGTGGCCGCGCGGATGGAAGCCAACTGGTTCAGCACCTCGCGGCAGTCGCGGCCCTCGGCCAGCATCCGCTGGATGCCCTGGGTCTGGCCCTCGATGCGGCGCATGCGCCGCAAGAGTTCCTGTTGGGTCTCGGGTGGCAACGCCATCTCCACTCTCCGTCCATATGGGGTGGCGCGCGGATTGCGCGCCGCGCGATGCGGGGCTAACTAGCCCCGGCTCGGAACGCCTCAACCACCGCCCGCGGGCGCGCAGGATGCCCCCGCGCTGGACCGGCCGCCCGTCGGCACGGCGGCGAACAACGAGATGCTCTTGCGGCAGTCGGTGCTCTGGCAGTGGGGGCATTCCACCTCTGCCGGGGCGCTAAAGGAGCGAATGAGCTTGTCGAAATTCGCCCCGCAGTGCTCGCAGTGGTACTCGTAGATCGGCATCGGGTTCTCCTTTGGCTACTGCAAGTCATCCAGGGCCGCCACCACGGCCTGACGGTCAACGCGGCCCAACTGTCTCAACACCTCGCGGCCCTGGCCATCGAGCACCAGCAGCGTGGGCACGCCGCGCAGGCCGTAGCCTTGGGCCAGGGTGCGGGCCACTCCGCCGCCGGTGTTCAGGCGCAGCACCGGCACACTCACCTCGCGCTCGATCCCGTCGACGACGGGCTTGGCCACCAGGCAAGCGCTTCAAGTGTTGGAGAAAAAGTAAACCACACTGCCCTGGCCGTTGCGGATCAGCGCCTCGTACTCCTGGGCCGAGGCCAGATCGGTGGAGCCCGAGCGCAGCCCGAAATAGCCAGCCACCAGGCCGCCGATGACCACCAGGGTCAACCAGTTCTCGCGCAGCACGCGCTGTAGGCTTTCCACGTGTTCAGCCCTCGCTCATGCGTCGGGCCCCGCTCATGCGTCGGGCCTCGCTCATGCGTCGGGCGCCGCTCACCCGGCGCTGGCCTTGGCCGCGAGGGCCTCGAGGCGCTGCCGGAGCACCGGCTTGGCAGCAAAGCCCACCATGCGGTCCACTTCTTGCCCGTCGACGTAAAAGACCAGGGTGGGAATGCCGCGGATGCCCAGGCGACCCGGTGTGGCCGGGTGCTCGTCGGTGTTCATCTTGGTGAACGCAATCTGGCCGCCAAACTCGGTCGCCAGTTCCTCGAGCACCGGAGACAGTAGCCGGCACGGCCCGCACCAGGGCGCCCAGAAATCGACCACCACGGGCCCCTCGGCGTCCAGTACGTCGTTCTGAAACGTGGCGTCGCTGACGTGTTTGATGGCCTCACTCATCGGTCCAGCCTCCTGATCTCATGCGCTAACGATCACCCGGTTGACAGGGCCAGGGGCGCGGCGCTATGTTGGGACCTGATCCGAACGCGCCTTGCCCACCGGCCATGGGATACCCCCCTAAGGTACCCGTATACTAGCATGCCTGGCGGCGCATGTCAAGCATTCGGCAACGATGCGCGAGGATGTGCGACTCCCGCCCACCCCGCACGCCACACAGGAGCACGGCCCCATGCTGACCGTCGATATTCCGGGCCTCGGGCCACGCCGCTGGGAGCACCTGGTGCTCGACCTGAACGGCACCCTGACCGCGGGGGGTGCACTGATCCCCGGCGTGGCCGAGAGGCTGTCGCGCCTGGCGGATCGGATGACCCTCCACCTGGTGACCGCCGACACCCGCGGCACGGCGGACGCGCTGGCGGCGCGCCTGCACGCTCGGGTGCTGCGGATCGGCGAGGGCTCGGAGACCGAGCAAAAGCGCGGCGCCGTGGAGAAACTGGGGGCCGAGCGGGTAGTGGCAATCGGCAACGGCCGCAACGACGAGGGGATGCTCTCCGCGGCCGGGTTGGGCCTGGCCATCGTGGGCCCCGAGGGCGCCGCCGGGCCCACCCTCCTGGCCGCCGATGCCATCTTTTGTGACGTGTGCGACGCCCTGGACATGCTGCTCGATAGCCCTCGTTTGATTGCTACACTCCGCAAGTAGGGTGTTTTGGACGCCCGGGCCCGAGCCGGCGGTTGACCGCCCGTCCCCGGGCGACGTACAATGATCCTGTGGGTGACGTGCTCCGGCGCGCATAGAGCCGGAGCCCCCTTCTAGCACACTCCGGAGGCGTGGCAGGAGCGTACCGTGACACAGCCCTATCAGAACATGAGCGAACTGACGCTGCGCGCGAACAAGGGCGTCGAGTATGCTGTCAGCGTCCACGATCGCAGCAGCCCCGTGACCCTGGTCGCCATCCACGCCGGCCACATCGAGCCCCTCACCGGGGAGTTGGCCTCGGCGATTGCCGGGAACGATCATAACCTCTATTTGCTGTGCGGGCTGGATCCTCAAAGTGCCGCGCGGCTTCGCGTGCCCGTCACCCGCTTTGACGACGTGCGCCTGACGACCCTGGCGGAGCGGTCCGTAGCGGCCATCTCCCTGCAGGGCATCGAGGGCCAGCAGCCGCGCGCCCACCTGGGCGGCGCCAACCGTCGCCTGCGCGAGCACATCGGCGCGGCGTTGGAGGCCGCAGGGATCGCCACGGCGGGCCCCGCCGGCCGCTACGCGGCGCATTCTCCGGCACGGTTCGTGAACCGCGCGGCGCAGGGGGGCGTGCAGATCGAGCTCACCCACGCCCTGCGCCAGGCCATGGTCAGCGTGCCGCTCGCGGGCGACTCTCCCTGGCAGGATCCCGACCGCCGCACCCCACGCTTCGGGGAGCTGGTCGACGCCGTCCGCCAGGGGCTCTCCGCATACCTGACGGAGCAGGACACCGACCTGGAGGTGGCCCTGCAACGCTTTGAGGAGGCGACCCGGGAGATCCGCCGGGTGATCCCCCTCGGCGACGACAACGGGCACGCCGGCTGCACGCACTGAGACCACTGGCAGGTAACGGCGCATCTCGGCGCGGCGCAGAGATGCGCGGCGCAAGGATGCGCAAGACCGACACATTCCGGCGGCGCTACGCCGCCCCAAGCAACATGGGCCCACGCCTCATTCCCGGCGGGCCGCTCCGCTCGCCGCAACCGCGAGATCCTGGCGATCCCGCCGTCCGGCGACTCTAGCCACCACAGAAACAAATACCTACCCGCACCCCGCCCGAGGTGCTGCGCACGGCGCGCCGGGCTGGGTGTCGCATCGACACTTGCATCGGCCCCAGGAGGTACGTTCGTGGCTTCGTTCGCTCATCTGCACGTCCACTCCGAGTTCTCGCTCCTCGACGGCATGTCGCGCGTACAGGATATCTGCGACCGCGCCCGCGAGACCGGGATGGAGGCCGTGGCCCTCACCGATCACGGCCAGATGTACGGGATGATCAAGTTCAACCGCGCCGCGCACCAGGCGGGCGTCAAGCCGATCTTTGGCTGCGAGGTGTATCAGGCCCCGCGACGCATGACCGATCGCGATTCGCAACTGGACAGCCGCGCGCACCACCTGGTGCTCTTGGCCGAGAACGAGACGGGCTATAAAAACCTCCTCCAACTGGTGACCAAGGCAAACCTCGAAGGCTTTTACTACCGGCCGCGGATCGACAAGGAGCTCCTGGCCGAGCACACCGAGGGCCTCATCTGCCTGAGCGCCTGCCTCTCCGGAGAGGTGCCCACGCTGCTGCTCAACGGCCAGGCGGAGCAGGCGCGCCAGGTGGTGGGCTGGTTCAAGGAGCTGTTTGGCCCCGACCACTATTTCATCGAAATGCAGCGGCACGCGGGCATCCCCGAGTTGGAGGCGGTGAACGCCGGCCTCGTATCGCTGGCCAAGGAGTTCGGCCTGCGCCTGGTGGCCACCAACGACGTGCACTATGTGCGGCGCGAGGACTCTGCCGCGCAGGAACTCTTGCTGGCCATCCAGACGAACACCACCCTCTCGGACCCCACCCGCATGCGCATGAGCGGCGACGACTATTACCTCACCACGCCGGAGGAGATGGAGGCGCTCTTTCCCGAGCATCCCGAGGCGCTGGAGAACACCCTGCTCATCGCCGAGCGCTGCAACGTGGACCTCTCCTTCTCGGGCTACCACCTGCCCAAGTTCCCGCTCCCTGAAGGGCAGACGGCCGAGGCCTACCTCCGACAACAATGCGAGGAGGGCCTGCGCCGCCGCTACCCCGAGGTGACGCCGAAACTGCGCGAGCGGTTGGATTACGAGTTGGGCATCATCCACGGGATGGGGTTCGACGACTATTTCCTGATCAACGCCGACCTCACCCACTGGGCCAAGTACGAAGCCAAGATGCTCGTGGGGCCTGGCCGCGGCTCGGGGGCCTCAAGCCTGGTGGCCTATTGCCTGGAGGTCACCGATCTGGACCCCATGGCGCTGGACCTGCTGTTCGAGCGCTTCCTGAACCCCGGGCGGGTCACCATGCCGGATATCGATCTGGACTACCCGGAGGACCGGCGCCAGGAGGTGATCGAATACCTCACCCACCGCTATGGGGAGGACAAGACCTCGCAGATCGCCACCTTTGGCACGATGGCGGCGCGCGGCGCGGTGCGCGACGTGGGCCGCGCCCTGGGCGTGTCACTCGAGGAGGTCGATCACGTCGCCAAGCTGATTCCCTCGGGGCCCAAGAAGACGATCTCCGACGGCCTGGAGCAGGTGCCAGAACTCAAGGACCTGTACGACACCAGGCCCCACATCCGCAAGATGATCGACTATTCGCTGGCGCTCCAGGGGGTGTCGCGGCACTTTTCCACCCACGCGGCGGGCGTCCTCATCGCCGACAAGCCGCTGGT
Source organism: Chloroflexota bacterium (assembly GCA_012513725.1). Taxonomy (GTDB): domain Bacteria; phylum Chloroflexota; class Anaerolineae; order UBA1429; family UBA1429; genus JAAZBQ01. The sequence continues at coordinate 2,654 of JAAZBQ010000352.1, read as the reverse complement.
CGAGTACACGCCGCTGCAGCGGGCGCCCCGCGGCGAGGGGATCGTGTCGCAGTACACGATGGAGGACGTGGAGCTCGACCTGGGCCTCCTGAAACTGGACGTCCTGGGCCTCTCGACCCTGACGGTGCTCGCCCGGACGTTCGACTGGGTGCAGCGCACCACGGGAGAGACGGTCACCCAGGCCTCCATTCCGCTGAATGATCCGGATACGTACGCCCTCCTCGCCACCGGCGAGGTGACGGGCGTGTTCCAGGTCGAGTCGGGCGGCATGCGGCGGACGCTGCGCGAGATGGCATCGACCGAGTTCAGCGATATCGTGGCGGTGCTGGCCCTCTACCGGCCAGGACCGATGCAGTTCATCCCCAACTTTATCGCCCGCAAGTACGGTCGAGAGGAGGTCGCCTACCACCACCCGCTCCTGGAGCCGATCCTGGCCGAGACCTATGGGATCATCGTCTACCAGGAACAGATCATGCGCATCGCTGCGGACATGGCCGGCTATGCCCTCGGCGAGGCAGACCTCATGCGCCGGGCGGTGGGCAAGAAGAAGGCCGAGGACCTGGAGAAGCAACGGAACCACTTTATGCAGGGGGCGATCGAGCGGGGGGTCTCACAGGAGGCCGCCGAAGCGACCTTTGAGGATATCGTCAAGTTCGCCAACTATGGCTTTGTCAAGACCCACAGCGCGGCCTATGCGGTGATCACCCTGCAGACTGCCTATCTCAAGGCGCACTACCCCACCCAGTTCCTGGCCGCGCTCCTCTCGGTGGAACGGGGCAACCTGGAAAAGGTGGCCGAGCTCATCGCCGAGTGCCGGCGCCTGGAGATCGAGATGCGCCCGCCGGACATTAACCGTTCGGGGATGGACTATATCGTGGAGCCGGCCACGCTCCCCGAGGGGCGTGCCGTCCGCGACGACGACCTCCTCGGCGCCGAGGGGTTGGCCATCCGCTACGGGCTGGGGGCAATCAAGAACGTGGGCGAGGGGGTGGCCGAGACCATCGTCGCCGCCCGTGGCGATACGCCTTTTGCCAGCGTCGACGACATGGTGAACCGCGTGGACCTGCGCCAGGTGAACAAGCGCGTGCTCGAGTGCCTGATCCGCGCCGGGGCGCTGGACTGCCTCGGCGAGCGCGCGGCTCTGCTGACCGGGCTCGATACCATGGTGGCCGAAAGCCAGCGCATCCACCGAGCCAAGGAGATCGGGCAGCAGAGCCTGTTCGATTTCTCCGCGGCGCTCGGCGAGGCGCCGGGCGCCGCCTTTGCGCTGGCCACCGATGTGCCGCCGATGCCGGAAAAGGAGCGCCTGGCGGCGGAAAAGGAGTTGCTGGGAGTCTACATGTCGTCGCATCCCCTGGACATTCTGGTGCACCATCGCGACGACAGCGCGGTGACGATCTCGGCGATCGACGAATCAATGGCCGGGGAACGCGTCAAGGTGGTGGGCGTCATCAACGGGGTGCGCGAGATCACCACCAAAAAGGGTGACCGCATGGCCTTTGCGGTGCTGGAAGACCTCACGGCCAACATCGAGGTCACCATCTTTCCGCGCACCTTTGAGGAGGTCCAGCCGCTGCTGGCCAAAGAGGATGCCGTGATGGTGGAGGGCAAGGTGGACCTGCGCGATGACCGCTGCCAGCTGGTGGCGGACAGCATCGCCGAGTTTCGTCCCCGCCGCAACGGGAACGATGCGCCGCGGCGACGTGCGGCGCGCCGGCTGCGCGTCGAGATCCCCCTGGGCTCCGATGAGCGCCAGGCGACGCAACTGGCCGGACGCGTGCTGCACATCCTGTCGCAGCAACAGGGCTCCGTGCCCTTTGCCCTGTGCCTGCTGGCCTCCGCCGGGATGGTGGAGATCGAGTTCCCCAACGCCCGCACCACCTACTCGTCGCAGCTAGAGCACGAACTGGTGGGCCTGGTGGGCCGCGAGCACCTGAACGTCGAATGGGGCTGACGCATCCAGGGCGGCGCAGCGCCCTGCGAGAGGGGTCAGCCGCTCAGTCCAGATAGCGGATAACGCCGATCACCCGGCCCTGGATTTCCAGGTTGCTGGGATGCACATAGATGGGCCCCATCAGCGGATTGGCCGGCTGCAGGCGGACCAATTTGTGATCGTGCTCCCAGTAGATGCGCTTGAGCGTGGTGGCCTTTTCGTCCTTGATCCAGGCGGCCACCATCTCGCCGTTCTCGGCGTTCTGCTGGTAGCGCATGATGACCAGGTCCCCGTCATTGATCAGGGCATCGATCATCGACGTTCCCCGGACGCGCAGGGCATAGACCTCCTCGGTGCTGCGGCCGATATCCGGCGGGATGGAGACCTGCTCATAGTCGGCCGGCGCGAAATCCCCCTCGGGCACGGGGATCGGCTCACCCGCGGCGATCACGCCGAGGACGGGGATCAGGGTTGCCGGGCCGGCGTACTCATCGACCTCTCCATCGTCCTCCTCGACAAGGCGCAACCCCCGGGACACCTCGGGATCGCGGGCGAGGAACCCCTTGCGCTGGAGCACGCCGAGGTTGTAGCTCACCACAGAGGTCGAGGAGATGCCCACCACTTCACCGATCTGGCGGATGGTGGGGGGATACCCGTACTCGCCGACAAAGTCCCGGATCATGTTCAGCATCCGACGCTGTCTGGCGGATAGCTTGGTGGT
>JAAZBQ010000351.1 GCA_012513725.1 Chloroflexota bacterium | reverse complement strand
GAACCCGCCGTCGGGGTGCTACTTCCATCCGCGGTGCCGGTACAAGGTGGACGTGTGCGAGCAGGTGGAGCCCAAGCTGCGGGAGTTGCGGCCGGACCACTTTGTGGCCTGCCACCGGGCGGAGGAGCTGCGCCTGGAGGGCGTCCTCGGCCCCGCAGAGGCAGTCTAGATAGGGTTACTCCGCGGCGCGGCGCGTCAGGCGCCCGCAGGCGGTCTAGTTCGTGCCGGGCACGGCGTCGCAAGGAGGATGACTGCCTGAACCGGCCGAGTTCTGGAGGATCGTATGCTTAGCTATGTGCTCAAACGCGTATTGTTCATGATCCCGACGCTGGCTATCATCTCGGTCATCTCTTTTGTCATCATCCAGCTGCCCCCCGGCGACTTTTTGACCTCCTACGTCGCCCAGCTGCGCATGGAGGGTGAGGACATCGACGCCGAGGAGATCGCCGCCCTGGAGCAACGCTACGGCCTCGGCCAGCCCATCTACGTCCAGTACTACAAGTGGATCACCGGCATCCTGTTCCGGGGGGACTGGGGCCAGTCCATGGAGTGGCAAAAGCCGGTGAAGGACCTGATTTGGGAGCGGTTGGCGCTTACCGTGGTGCTGTCTGCGACTACCATGCTCTTCTCCTGGATAGTGTCCATTCCGCTCGGCGTCTTTTCCGCCACCCACCAGTACACCTTCCTGGACTATGTACTGACCTTCTTCAGTTTCGTGGGGGTGGGGACGCCGGGGTTCCTGATCGCCCTCCTGGTGATGTGGTTCGCGATGTCCCAGCTGAACATGAACGTCGGGGGGCTGTTCTCCGAGCGGTACATCCTGGCGCCGTGGAGTTGGGAAAAGATCGTGGACATGATGAAACACATCTGGATCCCCATCGTGGTGCTGGCGCTGGGCTCCACGGCGGGCCTGATGCGTACCACCCGGGCCAACCTCCTGGATGAGCTGAACAAGCCCTACGTGGAGACGGCGCGGGCCAAGGGCGTGGCCGAGCGCAAGGTGATCTGGAAGTACCCGGTGCGGGTAGCCTTGAACCCCTTCTTCTCCACCGTGGGGTGGAGTCTGGCGAACCTGATCTCGGGGAGCACGCTGGTATCGGTGGTGCTGAGCTTGCAGACGACGGGGCCCATGATGTTGCGAGCGCTAACCTCCCAGGACATGTACCTGGCGGGCTCGTTCATCCTGCTCCTCTCGACGCTGACGGTGATCGGCACCCTTCTCTCGGACGTCCTGCTCGCCTGGGTCGACCCCCGTATCCGCTTGACGAGGTAAGACAGATGGCTACTGACAATTCGGATCTGCAGGTGAATGGCGCTTTGGCAGCCGATGAGGTGGCCACGAGCGAGGAGAAGGTGTACGTCGCCACACAGTGGCAACTGATGTGGTGGAAGTTCCGCAAGCACAAGATGGCCAACATCGCCGGCGTCGTGCTCATCCTATTCTACGCCGTGGCGTTGTTCGCCGAGTTCGTTGCACCGTACAACCCGGAGCAGTTCTTCCCGCAGTACAAGCTGTCTCCGCCGACCAGTATTCACATCCGCGATACGGAAGGCAACTGGCGTTTGCCCTTCGTCTACCAGACGGTGCGCACCCGGGATCCGGACACCCTGCGCAGCATCTACACGCCCGATACGTCGATCATCCACCCCATCGAGTTCTTCTCGCGGGGCGGTGAGTACAAGTTGTGGGGCATGTTTGATACCGAGATGCACCTGTTCGGTCTCGCAGTGCCACACTCGGAGATGGGCGTGTTCCTGCTGGGCGCGGACCGCATGGGGCGCGACTTGTTCTCCCGGTTGGTCTATGGGGCGCGGATCTCGCTCTCCATCGGTCTGATCGGTGTGTTCATGAGCCTCACCATCGGTATCCTTCTGGGAGGCATCTCCGGGTACTATGGCGGGGGCGTGGACAATGCCATCCAGCGCGTGATCGAGTTCATCCGGTCGATCCCGACCATCCCGCTATGGATGGCGCTCTCGGCGGCTTTGCCCGCGGACTGGCCCATCCTACGGGTGTACTTTGGCATCACCGTGATCCTGTCGCTCATCTCCTGGACGGGTATGGCCCGCGTGATCCGCGGGCGGTTCCTGGCCCTGCGTGAGGAGGACTTTGTGATGGCCGCCCGCCTGGCGGGCTCTAGCGAGTTCCGCGTGATCTGGCGGCACATGGTGCCATCTTTCCTGAGCCACATCATCGCCAGCCTGACGCTGTCGATTCCCGGCATGATCCTGGGAGAGACGGGGTTGAGCTTTATCGGCCTGGGCCTGCGCGCGCCGGCCATCAGTTGGGGCGTGCTGCTACAGGAGAGCCAGAACCTGCGTTCGGTGGTGCTGGCGCCCTGGGTGCTGCTGCCCGGCCTGGCTGTAGTGCTTTCCGTCCTGTCGTTTAACTTTCTAGGCGATGGCCTTCGCGACGCCGCAGACCCGTACGCGCGGTAGTCCTACCTTCACGGGAGATAGACACCATCATGACCGATCGACCTCTCTTGCTTGAAGTCAAGAATCTACACACCAAGTTCTTTCTCGATGAGGGTACGGTACACGCTGTTGACGGCGCCGATTTCTCCCTCTACCGCGGGCAGACGCTCGGGGTGGTGGGAGAGTCGGGCTGCGGCAAGTCGGTGACCGCGCGGTCCATCCTGCGCATCGTGCCCCGGCCGGGGCGCATCACCGACGGGCAGATCGTGTACCATCGGCCGCCCGGCAGGCACGGCAGCAACGGGAACGGCAACGGCGCCGCGGAGACCATCGACCTGACCAACGTCGATGAGCGCGGTCCCCTGATCCGCTCCATCCGCGGCGCAGAGATCTCCATGGTCTTTCAGGAGCCGATGACCTCGCTCTCGCCCGTGCACACCGTGGGCAGCCAGATCATGGAGGCCATCCTCCTGCACCAGGAGGTCTCCAACGAGGAGGCCCGTCAGCAGGCCATCGACGTGCTGGATCACGTGGGCATGCCCCAGCCCCGGCGGACGGTGGATCGCTATCCGCACGAGCTGTCCGGCGGCATGCGGCAGCGCGCCATGATCGCTATGGCGCTCTCCTGCCGGCCGTCGCTCCTCATCGCCGACGAGCCCACCACCGCGCTGGACGTGACCACCGAGGCCCAGATCCTGCAGCTGATGCGTAACCTGCAGGACGAACTGGGCATGGCCATCATGTTCATCACCCACAACCTGGGGGTGATCGCCCAGATGACCCGTGACGTCATCGTCATGTACCTGGGCAAGGTGGTGGAGAGTGGCAACGTGGACGAGCTGTTCTACGATGCCAAGCATCCCTACACCCAGGCGCTCCTGCGCTCCATCCCCCGGGTGGGCCGCAAGTCGCGCCAGCGGCTCGAGTCCATCTCGGGCACCGTGCCCGACCCGTACAACGTCCCGACGGGCTGCCCCTTTCACCCGCGCTGCACACAGTTCATGAAGGGCGTGTGCGATCAGCAGGATCCGCCGCTGCTTGAGGTCTCCGAGGGGCACCACGCACGCTGCCATCTGTATACCTAAGTCGGCACGCCCGGCGGCTCGCCACCAATGTCGGCCGCAGGGGTGCGTGCTCGTATCGTCATCCGGGAGGAGGTTCGCGCCTCCTCCCGGTGTCTAGAGGCTCCGGGCGCCGCGGATCTCCGACCGGGACCCGCGCCCCAGAGCAAAGGCCGACGCTGCACATGAAGGTACTCCTCCTCTTTCCTCCCGCCTGGACGCCCAGCATGCCGCACCTGGCCACTCCCGTGCTCTCGGCCTACCTTGCCGAGCAGGGCGTCGAGGTGATGCAGCGCGACCTGAACCTGGAGGTCGTCGACCACCTCCTCTCCGGCGAGGCCGTGCGCGACGCGCAGCGCGAGGTACGCCGCCGCTTTGCCACCCGAGCCGGCCGGCGCCACGCCCGCGGCCCGCAGCCCGACGCCCGGGCCGTCGAGTGGGCCCTATCTCACGGCGAGGACCTGGCCGCCCACGTGGCGGAGGCCAAGGCGGTGTACCGGAGCGAGGCCTTTTGGGACGCCGAGCGCGGTCCCTGGGCGCTCGGTGTGCTGGCCGGCAGCCTGCAACTCGTGTCGCTGCTTTACTACCCCGGCTATGTGGAGATGTCTGCCTTTGGCGCGCCGGCCCGGGAGGATAGCAGCCACGACCTCTTGCGCCTGATCGCCGATCCGGCGGCCAACACCTACTATGACGTGCTCGATCGGCACATCATCGACTCGCTGGTCGCCGAGGCCCCCGACCTGGTGGGCATCTCCATCCCGACGATGAGCCAGATGGTCGCCGGGCTCACCATCGCCCACCTCCTCAAAGCGCGAGGCCTGCGCGCCCACATCACCGCCGGTGGCCCCCACCTCACCATGCTCCGCGAGCAGCTGATCCAGACCCCGGCGATCTTTCGGCTGCTGGATAGCGTCGTCGTTTTTGACGGCGAGCGCCCCCTCGGCGCCCTCGTCCAGGCGCTGGAAGCGGGAGGCGACCTCTCCGCGGTGCCCAACCTTCTCTACCGCCAGGGCGAGGAGGTTCTGGCCACGCCCGAGGCGTGTCCCATCCCCTTGGCCGAGCTGCCGGTGCCGCGCTTTGATGGTCTGCCCCTGGACCGCTACCTCATTCCAGAGCCGGTCCTGCCGCTGATCTCCTCGCGGGGCTGCTACCACGGCCGCTGCGCGTTCTGCAGCGTGGGCTATGGCGGGCCGCGCCGGCTGGAGGCGCTCCGCCCCGAGGAGACCGTCTCGCGGATGCTGGCGCTGCAGGAGCGCTACGGCGCCCGGCACATCTGGTTCGCTGACGAGGCCATCACCCCGCCGAACCTGCGCGACATGGCCGCGCTCCTCGAGGAGCGGGGGGCGCCCCTCCATTGGGCCGCCTATGGGCGGATGGACCGCGCCGTGACCGCCGAGATCCTCGGGAGCCTGGCCCGCTCAGGCTGCCGGATGCTCTTCTATGGGCTGGAGACCGCCTCGCCCCCGGTGATCGCGGCGATGCACAAGGGCACTACGGCCGCGCAGATGAGCCGCGTCCTCCGCGAGGGCGCCGCCGCCGGCATCTGGAACCACGTGTTCTTCTTCTTTGGTTTTCCCGGCGAGACGATGGAGAATGCCCAGGAGACGGTCGATTTCCTCTACGCCCACGCCGACAGCATCCATTCCGCCGCCCTGGGCACGTTCATGCTGGAGCGCCACTCGCCGGCCCACCGCAGCCCCCAGGACTATGGCATTCGCGAGGTGCTGGAGGCGCCGGAGCGCGATCTGGCGATCACCTTCCCGTACCGGGTGGATCGCGGCCTAGATGCGGCGACGGCGGACAAGGTGGCCATGCGGCTGATGGACGTGTTGCCGCGCAAGGAGCAGCCCCACCTGTACGTCCACGATACCTACCGCCTGCTCTACGCCGGCCGCCTCCACGATGCCGGCGAGCCCTACCCCACCTGGTTGGGCGGATGAGCGAGAACATGACCCCAGGAGGTGCCACCCTGCGTCCCCGACCCCTCAAGGTGTTGCTACTCTTCCCCCCGGCCTGGACGCCCACCATGCCGCACCTGGCCACGCCGTCGCTGACCGCCTACCTCCGGGCCCACGGGGTGGAGGTGGTGCAGCGCGACCTGAACCTCGAGTGCATGGATCTGTTGCTGACCCGCGAGCACCTCGAGGGCGCGATGCGCCAGGTGCGGCGGCTGTTCGGGGGGCGAGCCTCCCGCCGGCACGGACGCGAGCAGCCCCCCCGTGAGTTCGTCGATTGGGCCCTGGCGCAGGGGCCGCGCCTCGCGCGCGAGGTGGAGGAGGCCAAGGCCGTGCTGCGCTCCCCGGCGTTCTACGACCCGGCCCGCAGCCGCGCCGCGATGGAGTGCATCAGCAGCGCCCTCCAGATCATCTCGCTGCCCTTTTTCCCCACGAGCGTGGAGCTCTCCAGCCTGACCTCGGCGATCCGCGAGGACGTCAGCGCCGAGGTCATCCGTGGCGCGGCGGATCCTCAGACCAACCCCTACCACCGCCTGCTCGATCGCCACGTGATCGATTCGCTGGTGGCCGAGGCGCCCGATCTGGTGGGGATCTCGGTGCCCACCATGGGCCAGTTCCTCGCCGCGCTCACCGTCGCCACGCTCCTGCGCCAGCGCGGCGTACGGGCGCACATCACCCTCGGCGGGCCGCACATCTCCATGCTCCGCGAGGAGATGCTCCACACGCCGGAGGTGTTTGACCTGGTCGATAGCGCCGTGGTCTTCGGCGGTGAGGCCCCGCTCCTAGGCCTGGCCCGCGCCCTGGAGCGCGGGATCGCGCTGGACACGGTGCCCAACCTCCTCTACCGGCACGAAGGGCAGGTGCGGGCGACCGACACGGAGCCGCCCGTCCCCCTCGCCGAGTTGCCCCTGCCCGATTTCGACGGGCTCCCCCTGGAGCGCTACCTGGTGCCCGAGCCCGTTCTCCCCCTGGTGACGGCGCGCGGCTGCTATCATGGCCGCTGCGCGTTCTGCAACGTGGGCTATGGGGCCCGGGAGCGCTTTGAGCAACTGCCGGCCGAGCGGGTGGTGGAGCGCATGCTGGCGCTCCGCGAGCGCTATGGGGTGCGACACATCTTTTTCGCCGACGAGGCGATCACCCCCCGCAACCTCCGGGGCATGTCCACGGCCCTCGCCGAGGCGGGGGCGCCCCTGCATTGGGTCACCTGCGCGCGGATGGAGCGGGTGCTGGATCGCGACCTCCTGGAGACCATGGCCCGCGGCGGCTGCCGGATGCTCCTCTACGGGCTGGAGACCGCCGCGCCCCGCATCGTGGAGGCCATGCACAAGGGCACCACCGTCGAGGAGATGAGCCGGGTCCTCCGCGAGGGGACCGCGGCGGGCCTCTGGAACCACGTCTTCTTTTTCTTTGGCTTTCCCGGCGAGACGATGGAGGACGCCCAGGCGACGGTGGACTTTATCTACGCCCACGGCGACAGCATCCACTCGGCGGCGCTGGGCACGTTCCTTTTGGAGCGGTACGCGCCCGCCCACCTGTCGCCGGAAGCGTTCGGCATCCGGCAGGTGGCCCCCACCGCCGAGCGTGACCTGGCCATCTACTTTGACTACCAGGTCCAAAGCGGCATCGACGAGGCGATGGCCGAGACCATCGTCGAGCGGCTGATGGGCGTCCTGCCGATCAAGGAGACCCCCCAGTACTATATGCACGACACGTACCGCTTCCTCTACGCCAGTCGCCTGGCCGACGAGGGTAGGCCATTTCCGGCTTGGCTCGGCAAGGCGGGGCGACTACAATAGCGAGCGAGTGACCGGTCCCGGCACCGAGCCCGCGGGCCGATAGAGTCTCGGGCACACTGATACCACATGGAAAGGAACACCATGGCAAAGCGACGGTTTGCTCAAGTTGGGGTGGGCGGCAGGTCCTGGATGTACTCGACGGCCATTGCCGATACGTATGCGGACGCCTGCGAACTCGTCGGCATCTGCGACAACAACCCGGGCCGGCTCCAGCTGCGGCTTGACTGGGCCAAGAGCAAGGACCAGGACGTTGTTGGGTACAGCGACGATCAGTTCGAGCAGATGATCGCCGAGCGCAAGCCCGACGTCGTGGTCGTCACCACCAAGGACTGCTACCACGACAAGTACATCATCCGCGCCATGGAGCTGGGCTGCGACGTGGTCACCGAAAAGCCGATGACCACCGACGAGAAAAAGTGCCAGGCAATCATCGATACCCAGCGCCGCACGGGCAAGCAGTGCCTCGTCACGTTCAACTATCGCTACTCGCCGCCGCGCACCCAGGTCAAGGACATCCTGATGTCCGGCGCCATCGGCGACGTGCTCTCGGTGGATTTCCACTGGATGCTGGACACCTCCCACGGCGCGGACTATTTCCGGCGCTGGCACGGCGAAAAGGAAAACTCGGGCGGCCTGATGGTGCACAAGTCCACCCACCACTTTGACCTGGTGAACTGGTGGCTCTCGAGCATCCCCGAGGCCGTCTATGCCTCCGGCCATCGCAAGTTCTACACGCCCCACCAGGCCGATCGCTACGGCCTCACGAACCGGGCCGATCGCTGCCTGAACTGCCCAGAGTCGGCCAAGTGCCCGTTCTTCCTCGATCTCGCCGGCAACGAGCGCCTCAAGGAAATGTACCTCGACAACGAAGAGTACGACGGCTACCATCGCGACCAGTGCGTGTTCGGCGAGCGGCTGAACATCGAGGACTCGATGAACGTCGTGGTCGATTACGCCAGCGGCGCCAAGATGGCCTACTCGCTGAACGCCTTTATGCCCTGGGAAGGGTACATGGTGATGTTCAACGGCACCAAGGGCCGCCTGGAGCACTATATGCGCGAGTCGGTATACATCTCGGGCGACGGCTCGGTCCCCGGTGAGATGCTGGCCGAGGGCACCACCATCACCGTGTTCCCGCACTTTGCGGCGCCCTACTCTGTCGAGGTCTGGGAGGGCAAGGGCGGCCACGGTGGCGGCGACATCCTGCTCCTCGAGGACGTGCTCCTGACCGAAAAGCGGGAGGACAAGTACAAGCGCGCCGCGGACCATCGCTCCGGCGCGTACTCGATCCTCACCGGTGTGGCGGCGAACAAGTCGATGGCCACCGGCAACCGCATCGAGATCGACTCGTTGGTGCAGAACATCGGCATTCCCGAGTATGCGCCGATGCCCTCGCCCGACGAGCCCATCGCGCTGCCGGAATCTCGCGGACAGCGCATGCGGCACAGCCAGGTGACCCAGATGCAAAAGGACGCCAAGGATAAGGCCTGATCGTCCGCTGCTCGACCGGCACCCGTTGACAGCACATGGCGTCCGGCGTCGCTCCTGGGCGACCCGGACGCCTCTTTCTTCCCGTCCGCATCCGCATGGTCCCCCGACTAGGGGGGCAGGAGGCATCCCATGGCCCCAGACCGACCGAACATCCTGTTCCTGATGAGCGACGAGCACCGCCCGACGGTGGCCGGCTTTGCCGGCGACGACGTCGTGCGCACGCCGGTGCTCGATGACCTGGCCAGCAGCGGCGTCGTGTTCAACCACTGCTACACTCCCTCGCCGATCACCGTGCCCACCATGGTCTGCCTGAACGCCGGGCAGCTGCCCAAGACCTGCCACTGCGAGGGCTGGTTTGACCTGGCGCCCGGGCACATGACCTTCGCACGCCTCTTTGCCCGCTATGCTTACGAGACGGTGGCCTGTGGGCGGCTGATGCACCAGGGCCCCGACATCATGCAGGGCTGGACCCGCCGCATCGGCGACGACATCATGACCCGCGACAACTATATCGAG
>JAAZBQ010000350.1 GCA_012513725.1 Chloroflexota bacterium | reverse complement strand
GCCCTCACCGAGGCCTACCTCCTGGCCCGCTATGCGCCGGAGGAACCCCCCGCTGCGGCGGTGGCCCGCGCCGAGGCGGCCTGGGCCCGGCTCGATCGGGCCCTCGGCGAGCGCCCGGGTGCCCGCCAGCCGACCCGCTAACCCCATGTGCCCCGGGATTCGCCCGGAGAGCCGCAGCCGCTCTGCGGACCTTGATGAGGCCCGACCGGGGGGCTATCATTCCCTATGAGGAGCGGCCTGCAGGGAGATGGGAGGAGTCGAGATGGATGCTCCGCTGGGCGTTGGGTTGATCGGGTTCGGATACATCGGCAAGGTGCACGCCTACGGCTACCGCACGATGCCCCTCTTTTACGATCCCCTCCCGGTGCCGACGCGCCTGGTGGGCGTGGCCACCTCCCGCCCCGAGACGGCGCGCCGGGCCGCCGAGCAAGGCGGGTTTGCGTTCGGCACCGCCGACTGGCGCGACCTCCTGGACCGCGACGACATCCACATCATCGACATCGCCTCCCCCAACCACCTGCACCTGGAGCAACTCCTGGCCGCCATCGCCGCCAACAAGCACATCTACTGCGACAAGCCCCTGGTGGTAACCGCCGAGGAGGCCGCTCGGGTGGAGGAGGCCCTGGCCGGCTACCGGGGGATCGGGCAGATGACCCTCCAGTACCGCTTTTACCCCGCCACGTTGCGGGCCAAGCAACTGGTGGACGAGGGGCTGCTCGGCAACCTCATCGGCTTGCGCGGCGCGTACCTGCACGCGGGCAGCGTGGACCCCGAACGACCCATGGGCTGGAAGCAGTTGGCCTCGGCGGGCGGCGGCGTCCTCCGCGACCTGGGTTCCCACATCCTGGACCTCGTGGACCACCTGGTGGGGCCGTTCGACCGGGTCCTCGCCGAGACCCGCGTCCTCTACCCCACCCGGCCGCTCCCCGGCGCCGAGGGAGAACCCGGCGAGCGCGTGGACGTCGAGGCGGAGGACCAGGTGCTCATGTGGCTGCAGGCGCCGAACGGCGCCCTGGGCACCCTGGAGGCCAGCAAGATCGCCACCGGCGCCGAGGACGAGTTGCGCTTTGAGCTCCACGGCGACCGGGGCGCCCTGCGCTTCAACCTCATGGAGCCCAACCACCTGGAGGCCTATGACCTGCGCGACCCGGACGCGCCCCTCGGCGGCCACCGGGGCTGGAAGCGGATCGACACCGTCCAGCACTATGGCGGCGCCTCGATCCTGCCCAGCGGCAAGGCGGCCGTCGGCTGGATGCGCGGCCACCTCCACTGCCTCTACCACTTTCTGCAGGGAGTCGCCGCCGGCGAGCAGCCGGAGCCCTCTCTGCAGGCTGGGGTGCGGTTGCAGCGGATGCTGGATGCGGCAGAGCGCGCAGCGCAGTCCGGCGCGTGGCAGGATCTCGCGTGACGGACGCCGCGCCGGAGAGGGGGAACGGGGCGATGCACCGAGGGTTGCTCGAGCGGCTGCAGAGCGGTGAGGTGCTGGTGGCCGATGGGGCGAACGGCGTGCGGCTGGCCGCCTACGGCTACCGCCCCGGCGAGGCCCCGGAGCGCTGGTCGCTGGACCACCCGGAGGCGATGCGGGCCATCCATGCGGGCTATATCGCCGCCGGCGCCGACGTGGTGCTCACCAACACCCTGGGCGGGAGCCGGCCCAAGTTGGCCCCCTACGGCCTCGGCGAGGAGGTGGCCGCCATCAACCGCGACCTGGCCCTCCTTCTGGGCGACGTGATAGCCCGGTCGGGGAGGGAGGTGTTCCTGGCCGGGGACGTCGGCCCGACGGGCGCGCTGCTGGCCCCCCTCGGCGCCCTGGAGGAGCGAGAGGCGATCGCCATCTTTCGGGAGCAGATCGCTGCCCTCGTGGCGGGGGGCGCCGGGTGCGTGTTCATCGAGACGATGATGGACCTCGGCGAGGCGGCCGCCGCCGTGCGGGCCGCCCGGGAGTGCTGCGACCTGCCGGTGATCGCCACGATGGCCTTCAACCCGGTGCGCGACGGCTATCGGACGATGATGGGCGTCACCCCGGCCGCCGCGGCGGAAGCGCTCCTCGCCGCAGGCGCCGACGTGGTGGGGGCCAACTGCGGCCAGGTGCAGGCGGCCGACATGCCGGCGCTGATCCGGGCGTTCCGGGCCGCGGGCGCGCCGCTGGTGGCGGTGGAGCCCAACGCCGGCCTCCCGCAACTCGTCGGCGAGGAGACGGTGTTCTCCCAGACCCCCGAGGAGATGGCTGCCGCGGTCCCCGACATTCTCGCCGCCGGGGCCAACCTGGTGGGCGGCTGCTGCGGCACCACCGATGCCCACATCCGCCGGATCGCTGCCGCCATCCGCGGGGGTGCCGCTACAGGAGCCCCAGGAGCCGAGCCAGCTTGAGCACCGTAAAGCGCGGCCGGAGATAGTGGGCATAGCGCTCGGCGCGGGCGGCCTCCTCCTCGCCGACGCCCAGTTCGTCCGCCGTCGTCGGCCCGCCCACGGTGCGCAGGTACCCGGCGAGTTTCGCCGGGGCGGGCACCTGGGCGGCGACCTGCCGGATCGCGTCCCACGCCGCGAGCACCCGTTCGCACAGCGCCCGATGCGCCGCCGGGGTCAGGCCCAAAAAGTCCTGGTGGTAGGCAATGATCTGCTCGGCGGCGGGGCCATAGACCTCGTGGATGCCGGCCTCGACGATGTCCAGCGCGGGCAGCGGCGTGCTCTTGAGCCGCCGGGCGGCCTCCTGCTGGCCCATGCCGCGGATCCGCTCGTACCAGCGGGCCACCCGCACGCACCCCACCCCAACCTTGGCCCCGTGCAGGATGGCGGGCTTGTCCGCCAGGAGCAGGCGCATCTCCCAGAAATGGGAGAGGTGGTGCTCGGCCCCCGAGGCGGGGCGCGAGTCGCCAAAGCGCAGCATGGAGAGGCCCGAATCGATCAGCGCCTGGAGGAGGGCGCGGATCCCCTCCGGGTCGGCGGCGCCGATCTCGGCGGTGTGGGCGACGGTGCGCTCCAGGGCATCCTGGGTCTGCGCCGCAATCCCCTCGTCGTAGGGATCCCCCCAGACGATCTGGCTGAGGCGCCAATCGGCCAGGCTGGTGTACTTGCCCAGCATGTCGCCGTACCCCGCGGCGATCATCGGCCGCGGCGCGGCGCAGAGGGTGGGCAGATCGGCATAGAGGGCGGCGGGCCCCTGGGCGCCGACGGTGCGCTTGAAGCGGCCGATGACCAGCGGGGCGTTCACCGAAGCAAAGCCATCGACCGAGGGCGCCGTGGGCACCGAGATGAACGGCACCCCCGCCCGGTGAGAGACGAACCGCGTGATGTCGGTGATGGTGCCCGCGCCCACCGCCACGTAGGCGTCGGGGCGCTCCT